>JBIIHJ010000183.1:0-7461 GCA_044235875.1 Pseudoxanthomonas sp. | reverse complement strand
TGACGCGCGCGATGACATCGCCAGGCTCGTTGATGCTGCCGACCTCGGCATAGCCGGTGATTTCCACCTGCTTGTAGCGCGATTGCTCCAGCGCGCTCAGTGTGCGCTGCTCGCGCACCTTGGGATCGACCACGCCCCAGGCCTGCTCGAAATCGCCCCACCGCATCGCCTTGGAAAACAGCATCTGCGTGTCGGTGAGCTTGCGCTGCTTGGCGCGGTTGCCGATGGCCTGCGCCGGCAGGGCGCTGGTCACCAGCAGCAGTACGGCCAGCGTCATCCAGAAAAGTCGTGCCACGGCGATCCCCTTGCTTCTGCTGCGCATCCTACTCTTTGGCCAGCGCGACGTAGCGGCCGGACAGCTCGGCGGCCACGCCACCGTCAGGCAGCAGCACCTGGGCCAGAAGCTGCGCACGCGCCTTGCCGCGACGACGGAAGGTTTCGATGAAATCTTCCCAGGAAGTCTCCGGGTCCAGCCAGGCTTGACCATGCAGATCGTGCAGCAACGGCGCGCGATATCGCACCGTGCTGTCGGCCACGTACACCTCGGCGTCGAATCCGGCCTGCTGCAGCTTGAGCGTGGCCAGGCCCCAGCCGGCGATGGTCATCAGCCCGCTGAGGCTGCCACCGAATGCGGTGCCCTTGTCGTTGACGTTGGCCGCCAGCGGCGCGGTCACGTACAGGTGCTGGCCGTCGAAGCGCTGCAGGGACAGCTGCATCGCCGCCAGCGGGGGCATGGACGCGCAGGTTGCGCGCAGTGGGACAAGCAGGGCATCAAGGTCCATCGCGTACTCTTGGTGATCATGGGTCCGGACGAAGCGCGCGCATGGTACGTCATCTCGCTGCGGCCGCAGGGCGGCCACGGCGCGCTGCGCCTGGCCGCCGCGCGTGCTGGCGCAGGCGTGCTGGCGCTCTCGCCGTGGAAGCTGGTGGCCCGCGACAATGCAGCCACGCGAGAACAGCTCGCCCGCGCATTGCAGTCCGAGGTCGTGGTGTTCACCAGTCCGGCCGCGGTGCGCTTTGCGGCACGATTGCAGCCCTTCGGGTTGCCACAGCAGCGGACCTGGATCGCCACCGGAAGCGGCACGCGCAGGGCCCTGCAACGTGTCGGCATCATGGATGCCATCGCACCGCTGCGCATGGACAGCGAAGGCTTGCTGGCGTTGCCTGCCTTGACCGATCTGCATGCGCGCAGCGTTGGCCTGGTGACCGCGCCGGATGGCCGCGGCGTGCTTGCGCCGGCACTGCGGGCACGCCGGGCGCAGCTGCAGCTGGCTGAAATCTACGAACGCCAGCCTTTGCAGCTCGCACCTGCCACGTTGCAGCGACTGCATGCGCTACCCGAGGCCGCGTGCGTGGCGCTGACCAGCGCAGGCGCACTGCGGCATGTGTTGCAACAGCTGCCGGCAACTTCGGGAGCACGCCTGCTCGCGCTGCCCGCCATCGCCGCCAGTGCGCGCCTGGTGGAGACGGCGATGCAGGCCGGCTTCGCTCACGTGATCCAGGCAGAAGGACCGCGCCCGGCGCAGCTGATCGCCGCGGCCAACGCCTGGTTCTCACACACGGTCCGTTAGCATGCCGGCCGTTGCCAGCCGCCCGTACGCCTTTCGGAGTTGCCCTTGAACGATGTCATCGCCGACCGCGATCCTGCCGACCGACCGCGCCGCAGCCTTGTGGTGCCCGTGGTGTGCCTGGTGGTGATCGTGGCCGTGGGCGCCGCCGGTTGGTACGGCTGGCAGCAGTGGCAGGCCTGGACGACCCAGCAGCAGGATCGGGCGCAGCAGCAGGTCGGCGCGCTGGAGGCACGTATCGACGCGCTGCGCCGCGACCAGCACGCACAGGGCGAACGCATCCAGGATGCGGCCGCGACCAACCGCGTGCTGCGCGATGAAGTCCTGGGCCTGAGCCAGCGTGGCGCACTGCTGGAAGACAGCGTGGCCAAGCTCGCCGATTCCACCCGCCAGGGCGCCACCGCGCTGCGTCTGGATGAGGCCGAGCTGGAACTGCACCTGGCTGCGCAGCGCCTGACCATCGCCGGCGACGTGCCCGGCGCGCAGCAGGCCTATGCGTTGGCCGCCGACACGCTGGCGGGCCTGGACGATCCGCGCCTGCTCAACGCCAAGCAGGCGCTCGAACAGGAACGCAGCGCCGTCGCGCGCCTGGGCGAAGGCCCGCACGCGCTCGCAGCGCAGCGCCTGGAGCAGGCCAGTGCCGCCCTGGCACGACTGCCGCAGAAAGTCGCCGCCGACGACACCGCGCGCCCAAGCTGGCAGCGCCTGCTGTCGCCGCTGATCGACGTGCGCCCGAGCGGCGCGCGTGTCGCGGTAGCGCCGGCCCAACGCGCGGCGTTCGAGAACGCCCTGCAGCTGGAACTGACCCTGGCCCGCGCCGCGCTGGAGCGCAACGACCAGCCCGCCTTCCGCAGTGCAGTCACGCGTGCAGCGAGCTGGCTGCCGCGCCTGTGGCCGGCTTCGCCGCAGGCCGATGCACTCGAACAGTCACTGACCCGGATTGCCGCGCTGCCGCTGCAGGCACCGCTACCCGAACTGGGCAGCACCCTGCGCCAGCTGCAGACCATGCGCGGCAAACCGGGCAGGCCCGTCCTTCCTGCGGCGTCCACGCCTGATGCCGCGCCGGCCAATGGAGGCACGCCATGAAGACCCTGCGCATCTGCCTGGTGCTACTGGTGCTGGTGGCCGTGGGCGTCATCGGCGCCCAGTGGCTGTCGCGCGAAGACATCCGCGACTGGGGCGAGGTCTTCGTGCGCGTCGGCGGCTACGACGTCAGCGCGACCGTGCCCGGCGCGCTCCTGGCGCTCACCGCCGCCGCATTGGTGCTGTGGATCGTGTGGACGCTGCTGGCCCTGCCGTTCCGCGCCTGGGGCCGGCATCGCCGCAAGCGCGCCCGCGCGCAGCTGATCGACGGCCTGGAGTCGCTGCAGCACGGCCATTACCAGCGCGCCGAGAAGCAGCTCGACCGTGCCGCGCAGGATGCCGAAGTCGGCAGCATCGCCCGCACCGCCGCGGTGCGCGCCGCACAGGCCCGCGACGATGCCCCGGCGGTCGAACGCCACCTGCAGGCACTGGCCGAGCGCAGCGCCACCGCCCACGCCCTGCTGCTGGCCGAAGATGCACTCGCACGTGCATTGCCCGCGCAGGCGCTGGTCGCGCTCGATGCGCCCGCCGCGCAGCCACTGCCGCCGCGTGGACTGGCCCTGCGCGCTGAAGCCCTGGCCCAGGTCGGCCGCGCCGGCGATGCCTGGGGCCTGCTCGGTCCGTTGCGCCAGCACAAGGCGCTGTCCGCCACCGCGCAAACGGACCTGGAAACGCGTCTGGCCACCGCATCGCTGCTGCAGGCCGACGACGCCAACATCCTGGCCGAGCGCTGGGAACTGCTGCCCAAGCCGCTGCGCATCGACGGCCCGGTGGTCGCCGCCTACGCCCAGCGCGCGGCCGCGCTGCGCTGGGACGACGCGGCCACGCATGCCCTGGAGCACGCCCTGGACAGCCGCTGGGACGAATCGCTGATCGCCCTCTACGGACGCCTGCCGGTGGGCAAGCTGGATTCACGCCGCGCCAGCGCCCAGCGCTGGCTGCACAGCCATCCCGACAGCCCCGCGCTGCTGCTGGCCCTGGCCCAGCTCGCACGCCAGCAGGGCCAGGTCCCGCAGGCGCAGGATTTCCTGCATCGCGCCCTGGCCCAAGGCGCCGGTGCCGATGCATGGGAAGAACTCGGCCATGCCCATGCCGCCGATGGCGAAGACCTGCTCGCCCGCCGCAGCTATGCCAACGCGCTGGCCGCGCACCGTGGCGAGATCGCCAGCCCGCTGCCCACGCGCGACCTGCGCCAGCAGATCCATGACCACGCCGTCCGCGAGGAGCGCGACGCACACGGCATGCCGCGTCTGCGCGACTAACCGCCGCGTCCGTTTCGGCGCAGCACGCGCAAGCCCGCACGTGCCAGCAGCACCACCACCATCATCGCCAGCCACAGCGGCCAGGCCGTCGCCAACCACAGCGCCAGGGCCTCTACGCCGTCCCATCCGCCCTGTAGCGCCTGGCCCAGCCGCCAGGCGAACGACGGCGCGTTGTCGCGCAGCACTGCCTCTACGTCCGGCAGTTCGGTGCGGCGGATCATCGACGGCTGGTAGAGCGAGAAGGTCAGCGTGCTGAAGGCGATGCGGTCTTCCATCCGCCGCTGCTCCACCACCACGCCATCGCGGCGCTCGCGCGCCTGCCGCCGTGCATCGACCACCTGCGCCACCTGGTCGGCACGCCCGTTGCGCGCGGTGGCCTGGCCGAGTTCCTGCTGGGACTGTTCCTCGCGCTGTTCGGCCAGCGCCTGGGTCAGCAGGTCGAACTGCACATCGTCGGCCTGGAAGCTGCGCGCATCCAGGAAATCGATCTGCGCGGCCATCGCGCGCAGCAGGGCCTGGGTATGCTCGCTGGGCACGCGCACGGTCAGGGTGCCGTTGACGGTGTATTCGGCCACTTCCAGCAGCCGCGCATGACCGATCGAGCGTCGCTGCGTATCCAGAATCTGTGCGTTGATCCGGTTGCTCACCACGAAGCCCTGCTGGCGTGCGACCAGGTCCTCGATCGCCAGTGCGGCGGCATAGGTGTCGCGCACGCGCAAGCGCGCATCGGCGGTACGGACGAAGCGCCGCTGGCCATCGGTGTAGGTACTGGCAGCAGAGGCGAGTTGACCGGCGTCGATGCCCTGCGGTGGCGCGGGCTGTTCCATGCGCGACTGCGGTGCGATCGCCGGCAGCGGTGACGCTGCGGCCGCGCGTTCCATCATCGGCGCGGGAGGCGCCGGCGCGGCCGCGTCGGAGCCGACATCGGCCGTGGCCTCGGCCGGCACCGGCGCAGGCCGCGCGCACGCGACCAGCATCAGCGACAACATCACCATTACATGCGCAATACGCGCGGGGAACACCTTCATGGCAAGCACCTCCGTTGAAAGACACGGAGGCTGCAAACGCGCGGGCCCACGCAACGGGGTTGAAGCGCAGGCGGCTCAGATCGCCCGGATCGACCGCCGCCGCAGCAGCAGGCTCATCGCCGCAGCACCCAGCGCCGCAACACACGCCGCCAGGTAGATCGCGCCGTAGTCGGCCTGCAAGGCCAGGATGCCAGCCAGCGGGCCGGTCACCGCCAGGGCCATGTCCAGGAACAACGAGTAGATCCCCAGCGCGGTACCGCGATTGCTTTCCGACACGCGGCGCACTGCCTCCATGCCCAGCGAAGGAAACACCAGCGCAAAGCCCGCACCGGTCACCGCCGCGCCGACCGCGGCCCACAACGGCGACGGCGCCAGCCACACGATCAGCAGGCCGAGTGCTTCCACCGACAGCGAGGCCACCGCCACGCGATAGCCGCCGAAGCGGGTGATCGCATCGGGAAGCGCCAGCCGGGTCAGGACGAAGGTCGCGCCCAGCATCGTCACCGCCAGCGCCGCATCGGGCCAATGCCGGTCACCGTAGTACAGCGCGATGAAGGCGGTGATGGCGCCGAAGCCGATCGAACCCAGCCCCAGGCACACGCCGAAAGGCAGCATCCGCCGCAGCACCTGGCGCGCGGGGATGCGTTCGCCCGGCACCGTGGCCACGCCGCGCCGCAGGACCACGCCGATCAAGGCAGCCGCCGCCAGCAGCGTGGTCAGCGCGCCGATGCTGACAAAGCCCCAGCGCTCCACCATCCACACGCCGATCGGCGCCGCCACCGCCAGCGCGCCGTAGGTGGTGACGCCATTCCACGAGATCACCCGGCCGGTGTGCTGGGCGCCGGTCGCTCCGATGCCCCAGGTGATGGTCCCGGTGGTCACCAGGCTCTCGCCGCAGCCCAGCAGCAGCCGGCCGACGAACAGCAGCGCCAGGCTCGCCAACGGCCAGGCCACCGCCGCTGCGGTCGCCAGGGTCGACACGCCCGCGGCCACGCACGCCGCAAAACCCAACAGCACCGATGTCCGCGGCCCGCGCAGGTCGCACACGCGCCCGGCGACGGTGCGGCTGAGCAGGGTCGCCACGTACTGCAGGCTCACTGCCAGTCCGGCCAGCACCGTGCCGCGGCCCAGCGTGTCGTGGACATAGACCGGCACCACCGCCAGCGGCAGGCCGACGCAGAAATACGCGACAAAATTGAAGACCACGATGCCCAGCACGCGTCGCGTGACCGGTCCCGCAGCGGACACCACGGCAGCGGCGGGCGTAGAGAGGGAAGACTCGTTCAAGGCAATGCGGGCGATGCGCGCATCGCTGCACGCAGTCACCACCGATGGAGGAATTCGCCGTCCATGATGCGCCCGGCGTGCCGCCATTGCCGCCTGAATGACCGACGGCGTTGCCGCTTTTTTGTCAGATGCAATTCACCAGGGCTCGGCGCATGTGCGGCGGCCGCCAAGGCTCTTGATGAAAGGGCTGGCCCAGGTGCGCCATCCACTACATACCGGGTGCCGGTTTGCGACAGTGGCTCCGCATCTTGAAGAACCACCGGGCACGGCGGAATCCCGGCGTGTCGAAATGTGAGGTTGCTGAACCGAAGATCCGGCGCGCCCGGGGACCTCGCCAGATGTGGCCAAGGTCACCACCTCCTGAATTCGCACATCCTGAATTTCGATCGACGCAATCCTTCTGACGCAACCCGGTTGCAAGGGACGCCCTCGACAGTCGGGATGACCCCATCTGCCAGGACTGGTTCGATCAGCGCTCGACGATCGCCACCACGCCCATGCCACCGGCGGTGCAGATCGACACCAGCGCACGGCCACCGCCACGCTCGGCGAGTTCCTTGGCCACCGTGCCAATCACACGCGCGCCGGTCGCGGCGAACGGATGGCCCGCGGCGAGCGAGGAGCCATTGGGATTGATCTTGGCCGGATCGATTCGGCCCATCGGACCGGGCAGGCCCAGGCGGTTGCGGCAGTAGTCTTCGCTCTCCCACGCACGCAGCGTGCACAGCACCTGCGCGGCAAAGGCCTCATGGATCTCGTAGATGTCGAAGTCATGCAGAGTCAGGCCGTGGCGGGCCAGCATCTGCGGCACGGCCACGGTTGGGGCCATCAGCAGGCCCTCACCGTGGACGAAGTCCACCGCCGCACTCTGCACATCGCGCAGGTAGGCCAGTGGCGCATGGCCGTGGGCGGCGGCCCACTCGTCACTGGCCAGCAGCACCGCAGCGGCGCCATCGGTGAGCGGCGTGGAATTGGCGGCGGTCAGGGTGCCGCGGCCGGAGGTCTTGTCGAAGGCCGGCTTCAGGGTCGCCAGTTTTTCCAGCGAGGTGTCGGCGCGCAGGATGTTGTCGCGGCTGACCCCGCGGAACGGCGCGATCAGGTCATCGAAGAAGCCACGCTCATAGGCCGCGGCGAGCTTCTGGTGCGACGACACCGCCCACGCGTCCTGCGAATCGCGCGAGATGTTCCATTCCTTGGCCATGTCCTCGCAGTGCTCGCCCATCGACTTGCCGG
>JBIIHJ010000182.1:0-7466 GCA_044235875.1 Pseudoxanthomonas sp. | reverse complement strand
GGCGATGGGCGCCGACCGCATCGAGCTCTACACCGGCCCCTATGCCGAAGGCTGGGCGTCGGGTTCACCGGCGGCAGGCATCGCGGCCTGCCGCGCCACCGCGCTGCAGGCCCAGGATCTGGACATGCAGGTCAACGCCGGCCACGACCTGAGCCAGGACAATCTCGGTGCGTTCCTGGGCGGCGTGCCGGGCGTGCAGGAAGTCTCGATCGGCCATGCGCTGATCGGCGAGGCGCTATACGAGGGGCTCGAGACCACCGTGCGGCGGTATCTGGCAGTGATCGCGGCGGCAGGCGGCTGAGGTTTCACGTTCGCTCGAGTGCCGCGACCTGCGTTGTCGCGTCCTTAAAAGAGCAGCCAGGTGGGCCCTCATTCGACGCGCGCGTCTGTGTAATCCAGGGAGCGTGATCACATGCACGTGCGCGTCGTGGACGTGGCCCACACCGACCGCAGGTGAACATCGCGATCTCCCAGCACTGGAATAGCAGACCTCTCAGCGGCTGATCGTCTGGCCGATCCGCGGAGACATCGCACCGCACATCGCCCGCACCTTTGGTATCCACCGGATCGATCCTTTCGGTACCGCAGCGGCGCGGCATGGCGTGGATTTCCGCGTGTCTTCTGCAGCGTCGTGCCCCAACGAAGGAGGCGTGGTGGCCAGGGGATCCCGTCGCTACGTTGTGCACTGGCACGCCACGCCGGCTCGCCGCGCCTCGATGCCATCTCGATCGCGCTGGTCCATCATCACTGCCTGATGTGCCGAAAGCGCGATCGTCCGGCATCACCTGCTCGCGGATTCGCGTCGCAGCACCAGTTCGGCTTGCGCCTGGAATGCCACTGGCGCAAAAGACAACGCCGCCCCTGAGGACGGCGTTGTCTTTACAAGCGATGCGAGGGATCGATTACTGCTGCATGAAACCGATCTTGAGCATCTGTGCGTTCTTCGCGGCGGCCAGCACCTGGGCCATGGTCTCGTATTGCGAGTCCGGGTTGGCGTCGATGCGCAGCTGCGGCTGATTGGTCGGGTCCTTCTGGACCTCGTTCTCCATCATGCTCTGCAGCGCACTGACAGCCACCGGATTGTTGTTCCAGTACACCGTGTTGGACGCGTCGATCCGCAGATCGATCGGCGGCGGCGGTTCCTGCGTCGGCGGCGGAGTCGTCGAACGCTGCGGAAGCGCCACGTCGATCGGGTACGTCATGATCGGCGCGGTCACGATGAAGATGATCAGCAGCACCAGCATGACGTCGATCAACGGGGTCACGTTGATCTCGGACATGGCGCCCTTGCCACCACCACTACTGAAGGCCATGGCTCAGCCCCCCTTCTTTGGCTTGGTGGAGACAAAACCGACGTCCAGCATGCCCTGACCCTGCGCGATGCGCGTGATCTCGTTGATGGTGGACATCTTGGTGGTCTTGTCGCCACGCAGGTTGATCGACGGCTGCGGTGTCTGCTGGGCCGACGAGGAGAAGCGCGATTCCAGCACGTCCTTGGTCACTGGCTCATCGTTCCAGTAGATCGAACCGTCTTCCTTGACCGCGATGTTGATCGGCGGCGAACGCTTGGCCAGTTCGTCCGGATTGGGGACGAACGTGGTTTCGGGCAGTGCCACCTTGACCTTCTGCGACATCAGCGGCGTGGTGATGATGAAGATGATCAGCAGCACCAGCATGACGTCCACCAGGGGCGTCACGTTGATGTCTACCATGGGGCCGCCACTGCCGCCCCCGCTACTGAATGCCATACGGCCTCCGGATACTGCTAGTCGTTAGGTTCGTTGCGACGCGGATCAGCGCACGCGGGCGCCGGTCGCGAAGAAGTCGTGCAGGTCGTGCGCGAACGTATCGAACTTGGCGATCGTGGTGGCGTTGATCTTGTTGAAGAAGTTGTATGCGAACACGGCCGGGATCGCGACGAACAGGCCGATGGCGGTCATGATCAGCGCCTCGCCCACCGGGCCGGCGACGGCGTCGATGCCGGCGTTGCCGGTGGCACCGATGCGGATCAGGGCGCCGTAGATGCCCCACACCGTACCCAGCAGACCCACGAACGGAGCAGTTGCGCCGACGGTGGCCAGCAGGATCATGCCGGACTGGATCTTGGTGCTTTCGCGGGTGACGGCCTGACGCAGGGCGCGGTCGACAAACTCCGAACGGCTCAGGGCTTCGCCGGTACCGGCGCCTTCAGCACGCTGGTGGTGGGCGGCGGCCTGGGCGGCATCCAGGGCGATCTTGGAGAACGGCTCGTTGCGCGGCTGTTCTTCCATGATGCGGATCGCGTCCTGGGCATTGTTGGTTTCCCAGAATGCGGAGGTTACGCGGTCGGCCTGCGAGCGCAGACGCACGCCCTTGATGATGTTGACGATGGTCCAGTACCAGGACGCAGCCGACATCACGACCAGGGTGAGCAGCACAGCCCAGGACACCACGAAGGCACCCGGCTTGCTGGTCATTTCGGAGATCAGGTGGGAGAAGCCCATCTGGTTCAGAGCAGCGGCGGCGTTGGTGCCTCCCGCGGCGGCGGCGATCAGAGTTTCCTGCAGCATGACGCTTACCTTTGTTGGAAATTTGGTGGAGAGGTTAGGTGACGCTTATTGGGTGAAACAGGTCCGGGTCAGCCGCCCATGCTGAAGTCGACGGGGACGCGCACGCGCCCTGCGACACTCTGGCTGCCTGACTTACCGGGGTTGAAGCGCCACTTGCGTGCTGCTTCCATCGCGGCACGGTCGAGATCCCGATTACGGCTGGATTTTTCGACCGAGACGTTGGTGACGTTGCCACTGGCATCGACGTCGATGATCAGGATCACCGTGCCTTCGACGCCCGCACGGGCGGCCGACGGCGGATAACGCGGCGGATTCATGTTCTTCGAAGAGATGTCCACGCTGGCGCCGATGTCCGGGGTCGGAGCAGGCGGCGAGGGCGGGGCGGGCGGTGTATAGGTATCGACCGGGCGCGGATCAGGCACATCCACCGGCGGCGCTTCCGGCGGCGGCGGGACCGGCGTCGGCTTCGGCGGGGACAGTTCCTTCACCGGCGGCGGCGGGGTGTCCTGCTTCGGCGGCGGCGGCGGCGGCGGCGGGGGAGGCGGCGGCGGGTCGACGATCTGAACCAGCATCTTCTGTTCCTCCTCCTTCTGCGCCGGAGGTGCGACTGCGGGGATCAACAGAAGCAGGAACACCGCAACATGCAACGCAATGACGAATGCGAAGCCAATGATGCGGGACCAGTTGAGCCCGGTGGGGGCTTCCTGCTCTCTGTAGCGATTGATGACAAGTTGTTCAGTCATGCGCCAGTGGACTCAATGGAAACGGGGCGTGCGATGCCGCACGCCGGTGTCGGTTCGGTTGGATTCCACTGCAGAACCGCAGAGGAATCCCCAGCTTACCCCAATCCTTTGTTGCGATTCCAGCAGTTATCCACTGCTAAGAAAACGGTTTCAAACGATTACTTGGAGCCAAGAATCGTTTTCGCGTCCTGCGGCTTTTTCACGCCCTTGTCCAGCGCCGATTGAGCGGCCTTCTTGGCCTCGGCTGGACGCCCCTCTTGCATCAGGACACGCGCGAGATTGAGATACGTCTCGCCGGTGGTGTCCATCGGAGCCGCCTTCTGCCAGGCCTCGATGGCCTGAGGAATCTGCGGCGGCTCTGAATAGTAGTACGCCTGAGCGAGGATCTGATACACCTCGAGGTTCGGCTTGAGGATATTTTTCGCCAGACCGTCGTTGATGACGGCGATGGTGTTCTTTTCCTGGCCTTCCATGTTGCTGTAGGTGGCGTAGAGCTGGCGGTATTCCTTCTCTTCGGTCAGCTGGCCGGAGCTGCGCAGCTTGTCGAGGATGGCCGCGGCCTTGTCCTTCTGATCGTTCTGCGAATACATCACGGCCAGGTTGATCTGGGCGTTCTTGTCGTTGGGCGATTTGGCGGCCAGCTGTTCGGCCAGCTGCTGGGCATCGCCTGGCTGGTTGTTGGCCTCATAGCTGGCCATCAGCACCTGCACCCATTGCGCCTTGGGTTCGGGCGTGGCCGCGATGGCCTGCTTCAGCGGCGGGATGGCGTCGGCGTAGCGCTCGGCCTGGTACAGGGCCTGGCCCTTCAATGCCAGATCATCGGGCTTGGTCGACTTGGTTTCCGCCAAATACTTGTCCAGCGTGGCCAGACCTTCGGAATACTGCTCGTCCTGGAGCTGCAGCTGGGCCAGCATGTACATGGCCTGATAGTGACCATTGTTGTCCAGCGCGTTGAGATCGATCGCCTGCTTGAGATAGGTCTTGGCCGCGGCGGTGTCATCGCTGCTGTAGGCGGCCTGCGAAGCGATCTGGGCGGCGAGGGCCTTGTCGTAATCGTTGGCGTCCGGGCTGGCGATGATCTCGTCGCCGATCGCTCGGGCCTGGGCCCAGTCCTGGTCGTTGTAGGCCTTGATCAGTTTCTCGGCCTTGGGCGCGATCTTGCGGGAGTTCTTGGCCTCCGGTGCCTGGCGCGTGGCGTCCGGATACAGGACTTCCTGCTTGGCCTGCTCGCCTTTCTTGCGGTCAGCGCGTTCACGCGTCTGCTGTGCCGATGCATCGACGACAACGGTGCCGGCGAGCAGACCAATGACGGCCAGGGAGAGCAGGGCGTGTTTGGGTGTACGCAACAACATGGATCACCTCTTGCAGAATCTGTCGTACGTGGGTGCGGGGGGCTGAACAGCAGGTCAACGGGACCGGGTCGGCGAAACTAGCAGAATCGTTTTAACAATGTGTACGAATTTCGTTGTTCTGATCGCGCGAAATGGGGTGATCCTGCGATTAGCTGCAATGCGGCGTACGGCCGGCCGCACGCGCGGCTTCCCACGTGGGGATCAGCGTGTCGGCGCGGCTTCCCAGTTCGCGGATGCGCGCTTGTGGATCTGGATGCGTAGAGAGCCATTGTGGCGGACGACTTCCACCAGCGGACAGCATGTTCTGCCAAAGATCGACCGCCTGACGCGGATCAAATCCCGCCTGGGCCATCAAGCGCTGGCCGACGACGTCTGCCTCGCTTTCCTGGGCGCGTGAATTGGGCAGCAAGAAGCCTGCATTGGCCGCGATGCCACCGCCCTGGGTGACCAGTGAGCCGTAATCGCCAGCCACCGCGCCGAACAGCGCCAGCACCTGCGAAGTGCGAACCTGGTTGGTGATGCGTTCTTCGAAATGATGTTCGACCACGTGGCCGATTTCGTGGCCGATCACCGCCGCCAGCTGGTCCTGGGTCCTGGCCACGGGAAACATGCCGGCATTAACCCCGACCTTGCCGCCGGGCAGGGCGAAGGCGTTGGCCTCCTTGTCCTGGAAGACCGCTGTTTCCCAGGCGATGCCGCGTTCAGCCGGTGGCAGCTGCGCGACCAGCGCGGTGACCACGCAGCGCACGTAGGCGTTTTGCCTGGCGTCGGTGCTGACCGCCTGCTTCTGCTTGGCCTCGGCGAAGGCCTGGGCGCCGAGCTGGTCCAGTTGCTGCTGCGAGACCGCGCCGACGTTCTGGCGTCGGCCGGTGGAGGAGGTCATGGTCGCGCAGGCCGACAGCACCGCCGCCACAAGGCAGCACAGCAGCGGAGCGCAACGGCGGCGGAGAGGTGTGGTCATCGGATGTCAGTGTTGACACAAAAACCATGAACTTCTCGTCAAGCCGCTGGACTCAAGGGCTCACGCCGGCCGCCATCATGATGGCGATGGCAAAAGCGTTGTTGAGCCCGTGCGCGGCGATCGACGCGCCCAGTGAGCCGGTCCGGCGATAGACCCACGCGAACGCGATCCCCATGCAGGTGTAGACCGCCCAGAGCGGCAGCTGCGCGGCCAGCGGCTTGTCGCCGACAAAGGGCGGCTCGTGCATGAAGGCGAACAGCAGCCCGCTCAATACCGCGCCCAGCATCGGCCAGCCGTCGCGCCAGAGCCGACGGAAGAGCACGCGGCGGAACAGGATTTCCTCGTACACCGGCGCGGCGATCACGGCGAAGGTGACCAGCACCCAGGGATGCTGGACCAGGGTGCCGCGTACCAGGCGCATGTTGGTCGGGTCCAGCGACTCGTGCAGCGCCGCGGCGATCTGGGACACGAGCATGCTGCAGCAGATCACCGCCGCGCCGGTCAGGACGACCAGGATCCAGGTTGCCGGCGTGCGCAGCGAGGCACGGGACAGGCGGCGTTCGTCCGCCTGCGGCGGTGCCCGCCACAGCATCGCCACCAAGGCGGTGCCGCCCACGCCGATCAGGCTCAGGGCGATCGTCGCGAGCGGGCCGGGCGTGCCCACGGCCTGCATCAACGCCTTGGGATCATTGGTCGGCAAGCCCTGCAGCGCGATCTCGACGCCGCGCCAGGCGCCCCAGGCCAGGCCGCCAAGCAACGACAACAGGCCGAACAGCGCCGCCACGATCACGACCTCCAGCGCGAAGCGCCTCAATGCCCGCCCAAGCGGCAGGGCAATCACCGGCGGGGGCAAGCCCTCCGGGCCAACCTCGGAGGCGCGTGTGACCGCATCCATGCGCGTGCGCGGGTCAGATGTCGAGGTTGGAGACCTTCAGCGCGTTGGCATCGATGAACTCGCGCCGCGGTTCCACCACATCGCCCATCAGCGTGCTGAAGATCTGGTCGGCCGCCACCGCGTCCTCGATCCGGACCTGGAGCATGCGCCGGGTTTCCGGATTGACCGTGGTTTCCCACAGCTGCTCGGGGTTCATTTCGCCCAGGCCCTTGAAGCGCTGGATCTGGCGGCCCTTCTTGGCTTCTTCCAGCAGCCAGGCCTGGGCCTGGGCGAAGCTGGTGATGTCCTGACTGCGGGTACCGCGCTGGATCTGGGCGCCATCGCGGACCAGGCCGTGCAGCTGGGCGGCCGCTTCACGCAACGGGCGCAGCTCGCCGGTCTCGAAAGCCGACAGCGACAGCACCTGGGTCAATTCCTCACCCATGTGGTGGCGCGTGGCCAACAGCGCGGCCGGACGCTGGTCGTTGGCAGTCTGCAGTTCCAGCGCGTAGCGGGGACTACCGATGCTGGGGCTGTTGAGCGCCGCTTCCAGCGTGTCCAGTTCTTTCCGCAGCGCCTCGGCGTCCAGGCCGGTCAGGGCGTCGGTCGGGGCCGCGTCGATCATCGCTTCCAGCAAGGCCGGGTTGTAGCGATGTGTATTGCGCGCGATCGTATCGCGCGCATTGGCAAACAGGATCAGGAGTTTTTCCAGTGCCTCGCCGGAAATCGGTGGCTCTCCGGCAGCCGGGGTCAGGGCGGCGTTTTCGACTGCGCTGTTGGCCAGGTAGACGTTGAGCGCCGCGTCGTCCTTCAGGTACAGCTCCTGCTTGCCCTGCTTGAGCTTGTACAGCGGCGGCAGGCCGATGTAGATGTGGCCGCGCTCGATCAGCTCCGGCATCTGCCGGTAGAAGAAAGTCAGCAGCAGGGTGCGGATGTGCGACCCGTCGACATCGGCGTCGGTCATGATAATGATGCGGTGGTAACGCA
>JBIIHJ010000018.1:0-24398 GCA_044235875.1 Pseudoxanthomonas sp. | reverse complement strand
TGGCATGAGCGGCGCGCTGGATCCTGCGATCCAGCAGGAGATCATCGACCGCGACCTCTACGCCACCGCCGTGTTGAGCGGCAACCGCAATTTCGACGGGCGCATCCATCCGTACGCCAAGCAGGCTTTCCTCGCATCGCCGGCTCTGGTGATCGCCTATGCCATCGCCGGCACGGTGCGCTTCGATATCGAAAAGGATGTGCTGGGCCTGGACAGCGCCGGCCAGTCGATCACGCTCAAGGACCTGTGGCCCAGCGACGCGGAAGTCGATGCGGTGGTCAAGGCCAGCGTCAAGCCCGAGCAGTTCCGCAAGGTCTATGGGCCGATGTTCGACGTGCGCGTGGAGCGGGGCGAGAAGATCAACCCCTTGTATGACTGGCGCGCGCAGAGCACCTACATCCGCCGCCCGCCGTACTGGGAAGGCGCGCTGGCCGGTCAGCGCACGCTGCGTGGCATGCGTCCGCTGGCGCTGCTGGGCGACAACATCACCACCGACCACCTCTCGCCTTCCAACGCAATCCTGGCCAGCAGCGCCGCCGGCGAATACCTCACCCACATGGGCGTGCCGGAGGAGGACTTCAATTCCTACGCGACCCATCGCGGCGATCACCTCACCGCCCAGCGCGCCACCTTCGCCAACCCCAAGCTGCTCAACGAGATGGCCATCGTCGATGGCGTGAGCAAACAGGGCTCGCTGGCGCGGATCGAACCGGATGGCCAGGTCGTACGCATGTGGGAAGCGATCGAGACCTACATGGCCCGTCGCCAGCCGTTGATCATCATCGCTGGCGCGGACTATGGGCAGGGCAGTTCGCGCGACTGGGCCGCCAAGGGCGTGCGCCTGGCCGGCGTGGAGGCGATCGTGGCCGAGGGCTTCGAGCGCATCCACCGCACCAATCTGCTGGGCATGGGCGTGCTGCCGCTGGAATTTACCCCAGGCACCGACCGCCGCACGCTGCAGCTAGATGGCACCGAGACCTTTGACGTCATCGGTTCGCGTAGCCCGCGCGCGACCCTGACGCTGGTCATCCATCGCAAGGATGGCCAGCGCGTGGAGACGCCGGTGATCTGCCGCCTGGATTCGGACGAGGAGGTCTCGATCTATGAGGCCGGCGGCGTGCTGCAGCGCTTTGCGCAGGATTTCCTGGAATCGACCAAGGCGGCCTGAAGCATGTTGTCGACCTACGAAACAGGACGCCTGCAGGCGCAACCTCCGATGCCACTGGACAGACTCTGGACACCAGCGCTCGGCGGGGATCGCCTGCTGTTCATTGCACGCCCGGACGCGGCGATGCGCGAGACCTTTGATGTGTCCACGCGAGAGCAGGGCATCCAGGCAGGGACAGGACTGTCGATGTTCCCGCTGGTCAACTGGCACCAGACCCTGTCCGACCACTTCATCGATTCGGCCGACACGCGTGCGTTGCTGATGCGCGCCGGACAGCGCGTGCAGATGCGGGGCTTCACGCTGGCGCTGGATCGCCTGCGCATGTCGCCCAACGAACGCGACAGCACGAATGTCGAATTGTGCTGCTCGCAAGAGGTGGAAGGCTTGAAGCAGCTGCTTGTCGCGCTCAAGGCGGCCATCGCCGGCCAGGACCTGCTCACCACAGACACCGGACATCGTCCGCACGTGACCTTGAGCTATCGCTACGACGCTGAAGTGAAGCGTCAGCAGACCCGGCCGATCCGCGCCATCGAGTGGGCCATCGAGACGTTCGAGCTGGTCGTCGGCAGCGGCGATCCCTATCGCTACCAGACGCTGGGTCGCTGGGAGCTGGCGACCGCCGCGCCGCTTGTCTCGCAGACTTCGCTTTTCTGATTGCCCGCGTGCCCGTGCACGCGCAAAGGACGTCCCATGCCGCACCCACCACAGATCAAAATTCCGGCCACCTACATGCGTGGCGGCACCAGCAAGGGTGTGTTCTTCCGCCTGCAGGACCTGCCCACCGATGCCCAGGTGGCCGGTGCGGCGCGCGATGCACTGCTGCTGCGGGTGATCGGCAGCCCTGACCCGTACGGCAAGCAGATCGACGGCATGGGCGGCGCCACCTCCAGCACCAGCAAGACGGTGATCCTCTCGGCCAGCGCGCACGCCGAGCATGATGTCGACTACCTGTTCGGACAGGTGTCCATCGAGACGGCGTTCGTGGACTGGAGTGGCAACTGCGGCAACCTGTCGGCCGCGGTGGGGCCGTTCGCCATCAGCAACGGCCTGGTTGATCCGGCACGCGTGCCCCGCGATGGCCTTGCCACGGTGCGCATCTGGCAGGCCAACATCGGCAAGACCATCATCGCCCACGTGCCGATGACCGCGGGTGCGGTCCAGGAAACCGGTGATTTCGAGCTGGACGGCGTGACCTTTCCGGCGGCCGAGGTGCAACTGGAATTCCTCGATCCGGCCGATGATGCCGAGGACGAGGGCGGGGCGATGTTCCCGACTGGCCATGTGGTGGACGCGCTGGAGGTGCCGGACGTGGGGACCTTCGATGCCACGCTGATCAATGCCGGCATTCCCACGATCTTCCTCAACGCCGCCGACCTGGGGTATACCGGGACCGAGCTGCAGGAAGCGATCAATGGCGATCCGGACGCACTCGCGCGCTTTGAAGCGATCCGTGCGCATGGCGCGCTTCGGATGGGCCTGATTGCCGATGTGAGTGAAGCGGCCAAGCGCCAGCACACGCCCAAGGTCGCCTTCGTCGCGCCGCCGGTGGCCTACACCGCTTCCAGCGGCAAGCCGGTGGCGCAGGACGATGTCGATCTGCTGGTGCGTGCGATGTCGATGGGCAAGCTGCACCACGCTATGATGGGGACCGCGGCGGTGGCCATCGGCACGGCAGCGGCGATTCCCGGCACGCTGGTGAACCTGGCCGCGGGCGGCGGCGATCGCACTGCGGTGCGCTTCGGCCATCCGTCCGGCACCCTGCGCGTAGGCGCGCAAGCCACGCAGGTCGATGGCCAGTGGACCGTACGCAAGGCGATCATGAGCCGCAGCGCGCGCGTGCTGATGGAAGGCTGGGTGCGCGTTCCGGCTTGAGCGCGCCGCGTGCTGCATGCCGCGTGCTGCATGCTGCATGCATCGGCACTGTTGATGGCTGCGCATGGATGCACGCACGGATGACAGCGGCGCGGGACACCGCGCGACCATGCGAAAATCCCGATGCGCCAGCCTCTTCTCAATACGCGAGTCCGTCATGTCAGATGCAACGCCTTACCCGATCGGTACCCCCGGAACCCCATGGGGCGCGCCCGAAAAAGCACAGTGGCGTGCGCAGCAGACCGTGCAGCGCAGCTATGCCGAGGAGGTCGTCGGTCCGATCCAACGGTTGGGCGATCGCTTCGATATCCAACAGTACGGCGAGCTGGATTACACGGCTGAGCGGTTCCCGCTGTTCGCCCTGCGCAGCGGCGATTGGGATCCGGCGCTGCCCATCGCGCTGGTGACTGGCGGGGTACACGGCTACGAGACCAGCGGCGTCCACGGCGCGCTGCAGTTCCTCGATCAACGCGCAGCCGACTATGCCGGGCGCATCAACCTGCTGGTGGTGCCGTGCGTGAGCCCGTGGGGCTATGAGCGCATCCAGCGCTGGAATGCCGAGGCGATCGACCCCAACCGTTCCTTCCGGGCCGACAGCCCTGCGCAGGAATCGGCTGCGCTGATGCGGCTGGTGGCACCGCTGGAGGGCCAGGTCGTTTTGCACATCGACCTGCATGAAACCACCGACAGCGACGAGTCTGAATTCCGCCCGGCGCTGGCCGCCCGCGACGGTGTGGCCTACGCGCCGGACAGCATTCCCGATGGCTTCTATCTGGTTGGCGATACCGAGAATCCGCAACCGGAGTTTCAGCAGGCGGTGATCGCTGCCGTCGCCCAAGTGACCCATATCGCGCCGGCGGACGCACGGGGGCAGATCATCGGTTCACCGGTGGTCGCGCCGGGCGTCATCAACTACGCGCTCAAGCGCTCGGGCCTGTGCGCCGGTGTGACCGGCGCGAACTACACCACGACCACCGAGGTCTATCCGGACAGCCCGCGCGCCACGCCCCAGCAGTGCAACGACGCGCAGGTAGAGGCCGTATGCGCCGCGCTGGACTACGCGCTGGCGCATCGCTAGGCATCGTCAGAGGCTGGCGTTCCAGCGCAGGATCACCGGCGTCTGGCCATGCCGGGCGTCGATCCCCAGCAGGCCGATCGTCGCCGGATCGAGGATCAGGTGCTGGCCCAGCGTGATCGGCTGTCCGAGCCAGCGCGTGGTCAGGACGCGTCCGAAATGGCCATGCGTGAACAGCGCGACGTTGCCGCCCAGGCCACGCAGGCGCTCGACCAGGCGGTCGGCACGCGCGGACACTGCGGCTGGCGATTCGCCACCCGGACAGCCGTCGCGCCAGATGTCCCAGCCGGGCCGGTCGGCGGCGATCTCCACCGAGCGCCGGCCTTCGTCATCGCCGTAGTCCCATTCGGCCAGGTCCGGTTCCACCGTGGCCCGCGCGCCCAGGCCCGCCAATGCGCAGGTGTCCTGGGCGCGCCGACGCGGGCTGGTCAGCACGGTTGAAAAATCCACGTCCGCCAGCGGGCGCGCCAGGTCGCGCGCCATCCGCTGGCCCTGTTCGGTCAGCGCGATGTCGGTGCGTCCGGTGTGGCGGCCCGAGCGCGACCATTCGGTCTCGCCGTGGCGGATCAGGTAGAGCTGCAGCGGTGCAGCGGTTTGAGGGGTGGAGGATGCAGCAGGGATCGAGGGGTTCAACGCCGGCAGGTCCAGGAGGGGCGCGATAGCGTCGCATAAGGCGGTGCACCAAGAACACCCGGGCCTGTCGCTCGCGGGTTTCGCGACGGCATCGCTATCAGGCAGGGACCCTGGCCTCCGTGCATGAAGGAGCCCTGCGTCATGCCGCGCATGCGCCGCACCAGGGCAGGGGCGTGCCGTGCACCCCGACCTCCAGGATCATGCGGACGCTGGAGCGGGGCGGCTGCATCACGATGATGCTTCCCTTGATCGACCCGGTCCTTGATTCAGGCCGCTCCTCGGTGATGGATCGCGTTGACCAGGCTTGGTCTGCAGCAGCGAGCCCCGATGATGCAAAGCAGCCGCCAGCACGATCAGACGCGGCAGTGCGTCTGTGGACCAGGCGTCTGGGCCTGCACACAGTTCTTGACCCGGCCTGCCAGGCCTTTGAGCAGCCGCTTCTCGCCCACCTGCAGGCTGAAGTCGTCCAGGGGCGACTGGACACATTGGGCGCTGTCGGCCGCCGCACCGGCAGCGCAGGTTTCTTCGATGACCTGGTAGTGGCAACGTCCACTGCTGCTGCCAACGCACTGGAAGGTGGCCTCGTCCTGGTCCTGCGTGGTCCGGCTGAACAAGGTGTCCTGGCCGTCGACCTGGCTGCGGATCACCGTGGTGGTGGTGCTCTTGCCATCGCAACCGAACAGCGCAAGCAGGAAATACAACATCGAGGTCAACAGGCGCATGGCGCGCTCCTTGTCGTTGGGTTTTTCAGAGCCGACCGCGCCTTGAGCGGGCCGACGGGACGTGCAACAACCGGCGCGCGGCAGCAACCGCCTTGGCGTGGGCTTACATGCCTTTGAACAGCCCCATGAAGGGCTGGCTCACCGTCAGCGATTCGGGTCGATGGCGCAGGCGCAGTTGGCCCTTGCCGCTGTCCTCGCGGATGACCGAGGCAACCGCCTTGAGGTTGACGATGGTGGAGCGGTGGATCTGCTTGAACACCGCAGGATCCAGCGCGCCCAACAGCTCGCGCAGCGGCGTGCGCAGCAGCGCTTCGCCCTCCGCGGTCATGACCACCGTGTATTTCTGGTCGGCGCGGAAGTAGGCCACGTCTTCGAGCAGGATCAGCCGCGTCTCGCGCCCGACGGTTGCCGTCACCCAGGCCAGCGGCGCCGTCCCGGGCCGTGCCCTCGGCGCCAGGCGCTCGAGCAGTGCATCGAGCACGGCGACATCGGGTCCGGCCTTGTGGCTGCGGGCCTTCAGGCGCTGCACCGTCCAGTCCAGGCGCTCCTGGCTCACCGGTTTGAGCAGGTAGTCGACCGCACCGTGCTCGAAAGCCTCGACGGCGTACTGGTCGTAGGCGGTCACGAACACCACCTGCGTCCGCGGGCTGGCGTCGGCCACCGCGCGCGCGACTTCGATCCCGGTCAGGCCCGGCATGCGGATGTCGAGGAAGGCCACCGCCGGCTGACGCTCGGCGATGGTCTCCAGCGCGGTGGCGCCATCGCTGCACTCGGCGACGATCTCCAGTTCCGGCCACGCCTGGCGCAACTGGGCGACCAGCGCGGCGCGCAGCAGGTCTTCGTCTTCAGCGACCACGCACTCAACCATGCTGGCCGGCTCCGGCAAAGCGCTGCGCCGGCAGCGGCGGGAGGTGCGGGTCCACATGGGTCGACGGGGGCGCAGCCGGCACTGCGGGGCTCGAGGACTGGCCTTGCGCCCGTGGCATTGGCAACACCAGGGTCGCTGCGACGCCCTGTGGGAAATTGGAGGTCAGCGAAAAGCTGGCCTGGCCGCCGTAGGTCAGGCGCAGGCGTTCGCGCAGGTTCTGCAGGCCAATGCCGGTGCCGCTGCTGGCGGCGCCGCCCAGGCCCAGGCCATCGTCGGCGACCGTCACGGCCACGCCGTCGTCGACCGATCGCGCCATGATCCAGAGGGAGCCGCCGCCGGGCTTGGGCTCCAACCCGTGCTTGATGGCGTTCTCCACCAGCGTCTGCAGCATCATGGAAGGCAGCTGCACGCGCATGAGGGCCTCGGGCACCTCGATGTTCGCCGCCAGCCGCGCGCCCATGCGGATCTTGAGGATCTCCAGGTAAGCCTGAGTGCGTTCGAGCTCTTCGCCCAGCGGCGACATCGCGTTCTCTTCGCGTGGCAGCGAGCGTCGTAGGTACTGGATCAAGTGACCCAGCATCTGCTCGGCACGCGGCGGGTCGGTCGCGGCCAGGACCTGGGCATTGGCCAGGGTGTTGTAGAGGAAGTGCGGCTCTACCTGCGCCTGCAGCAGGTTCAAGCGCGCCTGGGTGAGTTCCTTCTCGACGGCGTTGTGTTCGGAGGCGGCCTGTTCGGCGCGTCGGCGCTCGGCGACGCGGCGTGCAATGGCGCGGGTCAGCGACTCGATGTGTTCGTAGTTGGCGCCCTTGTCGACCGTGTACAGGTCGCGCCAGGCGCCTGCATCGGGTTCGCAGCGGATGCTGGCCCGGCAAGTGCCTTCGCCCGGCATGATCGTCACCTGGACTTCGTCCCGCTTGACCGCACAGTGGGCCAGCACGTTGTACCAGGGGATCCTGCGCTGCGGATCCATGCCTGGGCGAGGGACGTGGCCGTGCAGGCTCAGGCTGTCGTGCGTGGGCACCACCGACTGGATGCGCGGCAGCTCGCGCACCGCGCCCTCGAGCAGACCAAACGCCTCATCGGCCTCCATCGGCAGATCCACGACCCGACGCTGGCGGCTGGACAGGGTGGCTGAGTCCACTTCGCCGGCCAACACGCGCACACGATGCAGGTGATCGATGACCCGGATGGCCGCGGCGATGGTCAGGCCGATGGCGGCCAGCCAGAACAGGACGCCTGGCGGTTCCTCCATGCCATGGAAAAGCCCGGACCACAGGAAGGTGACCACGCCGATCGAGATGATCCACGCAATGACGATGCGGGCAAACAGGAACACACTGGTCAACACGGCACCACCCCGGAGCGAACTTGTGCGGCGGAGGATACCCAGCCGCTGGCCCGGCGCCAGCCCGCAGGCGACCAAACTCCGGATACGCCGACGAAATGGTCAAAGCGGTGGTCGAAGCTGGAGCATCCGCCTTGGGCGCCTGTCCAAGGCGCTGCCCTCGCAAATGGTCGAGCGCAGCGTGGAGCGGGAATCAGCGCGCCATGGCGGACGCCGTCACACGGCGCAGGCTGCAGATGCGGCGCAAGGTCAGGTGGTCGCGATAACGCAGGCCGATGGCAAGTTGCAGCTCAGCCTTCCTTCGGCGTGGCCTTCAAAGCCGCAGCGTCGAAGGTGACGGTACCCGCCTGGCACACCAGCGTGCCGACGATCTTGCCCGACCGTGTCAGCGAGACCTCCGCCGAAAGAGGTCGATCGCCTCGCGGTTTCGAAACCGCAACGTGATAGACCTCGCCCACGCCAGGGAAGTGCAGCGCATCGGTGGTCTCCTCCGGCTTTGCATCGCGCTTCCACAGGACCTTGGCGGTGGGGACGGAAATGGACTCGCTACCGGAATGGAAAATGAGCGCCGACTGCGCCTGACAGACTTCCACCTGACCCTGGTTGGAAGGACATGAGAAAACCAGCGCCTGGTCAGGCCCGCACGCAGATGCCGCGACGGGCGCGCCCAGCAGTACAAACAGAATTGTTCTCATCCAATGTCTCTCCTGTCCGGTCGGAGCCGCCGGCCGGTGGCGGGTGTGGCTGTCGGATAGTAAGACGATTTGCGCATCCAGAGGCCTGGCATTTTCAGGCGGATCCATCGTGTTGGCTTCAGTCCACGACGCGTCACCGGCGTAGATGAGGTCCAGGGTTTTCATCGCCTGCTGCCGGTCCAGCACTGGCTTGAAAGTCGACGGCCATTGGGCTCGGTCCGAGTGTTCAGCAGGGGTATCGAAAAAACGAAGATCCTTCACTCCCCGAATACCAAATCAGGTCCACGTTGGCGCGGCCCGATTGGGGCGCCAACTGCTTTGGAGTTCGACGATGGACAAGAATCGTACCGAGGGTGCCAAGAATCAGGTCAAGGGCACTGCCAAGGAAATCGCCGGCAAGGTGACGGGCAACAAAGGCAAGGAGGTCGAGGGCAAGGTCCAGAAGGAAGTGGGCAAGGCACAGGGTGAGGTCGGCAAGGCCCGGGACAACGCCCGGGATCGCGCCTAAGCCCGTCACGCCATCGGCCTCCGGTCCGGAGGCCGACAGGCGCCAGGCGTTGCGCGCTGCATGGCGCGCGCGACAGGTGGGGCGATTCCACGGAGGTCGCGTGCATAAGCAAGCGCGGCAATGGGGTATCAGCGTGTTGCTGTTGCCATTGCCCGGCGCGCGGTAGCGACGGGTAAGAATCCTTCAGACACCTGCAGGCTCAGCCTGCGAAGCACGCCGCCCAGATCGCCTCGCTCACTTCTCCCAGATGCTCCAGCTGTGGCTTGCCGAACAGATAGCCCTGGAAGAGCGGGATGCCCAGTCCGTAGAGGCATTTGAACTCCTGCACGGTTTCGACCCCTTCGGCGAGCAGGACCGAGCCCAGATCGCGCGCGATGGCGACCATGCCGCGCAGGATGGCCTCGCGGCTCGCGCTGCGATCGACGCCACGAATCAATGCGATATCGAGTTTGATGATCGAGGGTTGGAACTCCGCGAGCAGGTTCAGTCCCGCGTAACCGGCGCCAAAGTCATCGAGTGCGGTCAGAAAGCCGCGGTCCTTGTAGTCGCGAAAGATTCTGGTCAGGTGCGCCTCGTCCCTGACCTGTTCGGACTCTGCAGTCTCGAAAATGAGCTTGTCGGTGGCAAAGCGACACCGCCGCGCGGCCTCCAGTGTCAGGCGGATGCACGTTGCAGGCTCATACACCGCGTTGGGCAGGAAGTTGATCGACAGGTACTGGCGCAAGCCCAGTCGGGCCGCGGTCTCGATGGCCTTGACCCGGCAGGTCTGGTCGAAGCGGTAGAGCTGCTCGGGCCTGACCCGGGCAATGACCTCGGGCGCACCGGCACCATCGGCAGCGCGCACCAGTGCCTCATACCCGAAGATCGAGCGGTCACGGGCATCGACGATCGGCTGGAAGGCCATCTTGATCTCGAAATCCAGCCGCTGGTCTTTCTGGCAGTTTGCGCAGGGATGCGCGGCGTCCTTTTCGCTGAAAAAACGTTCCAGATACATAGTGTGCCCCTGATCGAATCCACGCCGAGCTGAAAACAAGGAAATCTGCAAGCGCTCTACCCAACCTGCCGAGCGGTGGATGTTCTACCGCGACCGGTCAGGACCTCGGCAATGACCCCGATCCCAAGAGCCATCAGGTCCTGCGCGACATTCGGTAAAAGAGTACGGCATGCCAACGCCGGCGCGCGTGTACGGATGCTTCGACGCCGGCACGCGGTCCCAACGTGACGGTCGGCAGCACCATCACCGACTTCGTCGCTGAACAGGTCTCCGAAGGGCCTCGCTCATGCGAAGCATCGCCGCCGATTCCGTCCGGTTGCGCCTGCGTGGAGGTCTTGGTCCAGCACACGCTCCAGCACAGCGCGTGGGTGTCCAGGCATCTCGGACAGGGCCCGCTGTAGACAATGGCTCCACAGGCGCATGACCAGACTTGGCAACCTCACCAGGAATACCACCCCATGAAGATGCGTGCCGGCTGCGAGCTGTTGCTGGAGGCCGACGCGCCCAGCCCGGTGGTGTCCATGCTCCGGCCCCGCGAAGCGACATGTCACTGGCAAGTCGACCAGGCGCCCGACTTCAGTTCACATCACGCCTTTGATGAATACCAGGATGCATTTGGCAACTACTGCCAACGCTTCGTGGTGCCTGAAGGGCTGACGCGGATCCGCCTCGAAGCGGTCGTGGAAACCAGCGATGAACTCATGGCCGATCCCGAGGCGGCGCTGGTGCCGCCCTTCGCGCTTCCTGCCGACACACTCCAGTTCACCTTGCCAAGCCGCTACTGCGCTTCTGAACGGCCCGAGCTCATGCGCCTGGGCCAGAAGATCGTTGACGGTGCGGCGACCGGCTATGAACAGGTCGAGGCGATCCGCGCATGGATCGAGCAGAACATCGAGTACCGGTACGGGGTCAGCAATGTCCATAGCGACGCGGCCGAATCGATCGCGCAGCGGGCAGGGGTATGCCGGGATTTCGCGCACATCGGCATTGCCTTGTGCCGAGCGCTGGACATTCCCGCACGCATGGTCGTGGGCTGGCTCCACGAGCTCAAGCCCATGGACATGCATGCCTGGTTTGAAGCCTACATCGGCGGCGCGTGGTATGCCTTCGACGCGACGCAGGCCCAGCGCAAGGGCGGCCGGGTCGTCATCGGCCATGGACGCGATGCGGCCGATGTCGCTTTTCTGATGAGTTACAGGCCGCTCAAGGCGGTGTCGGTCCAGGTATGGACGCAGCTCGAGCAGGAACCGCTGGAAAGCCGATGAAGTTGTTCGCCTGCGATGTGTGTGGCCAGGTCGTGTACTTCGAGAATTCGCAGTGCCTGCGGTGCGAGGCGCGACTGGCTTTTGATCCCGAACAGGCCTGCATGGTGGCCGTGGCTCCCGTCGGCGATCGTTGGGCGCGTGTAACCGACCAGGAGACGCAATGGCGCATGTGCGCCAATGCCATGCACAGCGCGTGCAACTGGCTGATCGCCAGCGAAGACGCTTCGGCCTTTTGCCGTGCCTGCCGGCATAACCGGACCATTCCCGATCTGAGCTCGGCGCACAGGCTGAGCGCCTGGCGTCGGATCGAGGTCGCCAAGCGCCGCCTGTATTACACCATCCTGCGCCTGCGCCTTCCGGCGCCTTCGCCCGGTAGCGGCGACGCCGAGCCGCTGGTGTTCGATTTCCTGGCAGACACGCCCGATCTTCCCCGCGTGATGACCGGCCATGACAACGGCCTGGTCACCATTTCGCTGAGCGAGGCCGACGACGCCGCGCGGGAAAGTTCGCGCATCCGGTTCGGCGAGCTCTATCGCACGCTGCTCGGCCATTTTCGACACGAAGTCGGCCACTACTATTGGGACAAGCTGGTCCGCGATGCAGGCGCCGAAGAACGGGAGCGGTATCGCCATCTGTTCGGCGACGAGCGTCGCGACTACGGACAGTCCCTGCGTGATTACTACCTGCGCGGCGCGCCGAGCGACTGGCAGGACAGCTATGTCAGCCCTTACGCCACCATGCACCCGTGGGAAGATTGGGCCGAGACCTGGGCGCACTATTTCCATATCGTCGATACGCTGGAGATGGCGGGCGCCTTTGGGATCCGCGTCGCGCCCGATGTCGCGGACAATCCCTATATGGGCACCGAGATCGACTTCGATCCTCATCGCGTGCAGGACATCCAACGCATCATCGACGCCTGGCTGCCGTTGACCTATGCGGTGAACAGCCTCAACCGTGCGATGGGCCAGAACGATCTGTACCCCTTCGTGATCAACACGCCGCTCAAGGCCAAGCTTGCGTATATCCATGCGCTGGTCAGACGATGCGGAGCGGTGAGCGCTGTCACCTGAGAACATCAGGAGACGCACGGGCGATACCGCACGCGCGGCTCAGGCGGGCTGCCGGTCGTCGCCCACCATCAGCCACATGGCCACCAGGGCGGGCAGGCCCAAGGCGCCGCAGAACACGATCCATGCCAGGCGCACTGGGCCGGTCAAGCGCGCCCGGCGTGCGCGATGGGTGGCCCCCAGTGCCGACAGCAGCATGAGACCCGCTGCAAACCACTTGATCCACGAGGGCGTTCGCGCAGGCGTGGTGGCAGCCAGGGGCGAGGAGGATGCAAACAATGCCCGCGCCTGCTCATGGACAGCCTGCAGTCCGGGAGAAGGCCACCAGGTCCTGTAGCGGTGGACAGCCGGATAGTCGAACGACAACGGCCGTAGATGCACAAGCGCCGGACGCCCATCATCGTAGATGCGCAACAGATACAGCGCAGGCGCAGCCCCGGCAGCGGTGTGCGCCTGCGCTGAGTACGTCAGGCAGACAAGGGTTCCGTCTGCCAGCGCGATCATGTCGATGCTGCTCAAGTCCGCATTGGCGCCGGGCAGTGCGACGCGTACGGGCCTGCCGGCCACGGCCTGGCCGCCCGCCGACAAGGGCAGGTTGAAGGAATAGAGCGCGTGGTCGCTCAGCAGCATCATCCGCTTGCCGATGCGGCCCACGCCGGACAGGGTGTCGCCGGCGTCGACCGCCAGATACGGCGTGAGGTCGTTGGACGCGCTGGCATAGCGGTACAGGGCGTTGCCGGCAAGCAGGATCGTGTCGTCTTCGGGCAAGCCGGGCAGGCCACCGATGGGCAAGGCGACGTGCGCGAAGGGGGCCCGTCCTGGACCGACGCCCAGCGCGCCCACCGAGCGTCCGTCGAGCAGCCCGTCGCCTTGCAGCCGCATCCGGTCGTGGCTGAAGGTCCAGCGGACCTGACGCCCTGGATCGTCGAATTGGATCGACTCCACGTTGGCCAGCGCGTTGCGCTGCGGTTGCTCCTGTAACCGGACCGACAACGCTTGCGGCCTTGAGGCAGCGATGGCCGCAGTCAGGTCATGCAGACCGGGAAACGTGGCACCGCCGAGCGCGACCAGCATCCGCGCGCGAGGCTCCATCTTTTCCACTTCGGTATGACCGCCGTGGGGTGGCACGGCGGTATTGAGCGGATGCGATCCCTGGGCGATCCACAGAAATTCCAGCCCGAACAGCGCCATCACCATGAGCATGTAGGCGCCCATGCTCAAGGGCAGTGCCAGGAACATGTTCGCCAACGGCCCGCGGGCCGGCGCTTCGAGATCCGGCTTGAAGGCACCGACCAGCAGGGCCACCAGCCAGCCGGCTACGATCAGCTCGACGGCCAGCATCGCAAAGCCGGTCGCGTCGGCAAAGACCAGCCATGCGAGCAGTGCCAGGGCCGCTGCGGCGTGACCGAATCCGCGCAGCGCGCAGAAGGCACCGGCCAGGTAACCCGAGGTGGCGATCAACCAGGCCGAGCAGGGCAGGAGCCAATGACGCAGATCGACCACCCTGGCCGTCGTGCCGTGCTGCCAGGCGGCCACCAGCAAGGCGGGCAGCATGACGAAGACCATCAACACCAGCCCTGCCGCGGCGCAGAGCGTGAGCGCAACATGCGCGGGGAGCACCGGGCGATGCAGGAGGGTCACCCAATGGCTCTCCTGGCGGTAGCCGCCGACCTGATAGAGCCCAAGCAACGCGCCCGCCACTGCATAGACGCCACCCATGGC
The DNA here is from genome assembly GCA_044235875.1 of Pseudoxanthomonas sp. Lineage (GTDB taxonomy): Bacteria > Pseudomonadota > Gammaproteobacteria > Xanthomonadales > Xanthomonadaceae > Pseudoxanthomonas_A. The sequence continues at coordinate 10,461 of JBIIHJ010000018.1, read as the reverse complement.
CCAATAGACCGGCAGGGTCTGCTGGCCGAGATCGGCAATCCGGGTGGCGAAGGCCAAAGCCGCCAGGTGCGCCGCCGCCGCAATGATGGCCCAGGTGCGGAAACGCACGCACTCGACCTTGAACAGGCTCCACATGAGGGTTCCCCAGAAAGACGTCAATGTGCAGCCGGTGCTGCGTGGTGCATCGAGAGGAATGCGTTGACCGCGCGGTCCAGGCTGACCGGCATGGCGTTGATCGAGCGCGCGCCGGATGCCTGGAGGAATTCCGCAAACGCCTGGCCCTGGTCCAGCACCAGGTAGTGATGCAGGCCATCGAGTTTGCGCGCCTCCATCAGGCCTGGAATCGTGTCGTGCGCCGGACCCTTGAACGGAACATCCGCAACCCAGCAGGTCACCCGTTCGCAGAACGCGTCCGGGGCCGACATGTGCCGCAGTTTGCCGCCCTCAAGCAGGATGAGGTTGTCGGCAACCCGCTCGATTTCTTCCATCTGGTGGGAGCAGTAGACGACCGTGCAGTCTTCCATGGCGCTGCTGTACAGCAGCGACTCGAGGAAGGCGCGCTTGGCCACGACATCCAATCCCAGCGTGGGCTCGTCCAGGATCAGCAGCTCGGGCCGCTGCGCCAGCGCCAGTGCCAGGTTGAATCCCGCGCGTTCGCCGCGTGAGAGCTGGGCGATCTTCTGGACCGGAAGCAAGCGATAGTGGCCGATCACTGCGTCAAAGATCGACTGGCTCCAGCGCGGATACTGTCGGCGCTGCATGGCGGTGATTTCGCTGACCCGCATCCAGCCGGGCAGGGTGTGCTCTTCGTTGACAAAGCCGATGCGGCGGCGGTCCTCAGGCGTCAGCCGCTGGCAGTCGCGGCCGAGGATGCGCGCCTGTCCCGCGCTGGGCGAAAGGAATCCCAGCAGCACGCGGAACAACGTGGACTTGCCCGCGCCGTTGGCGCCTACCATTGCGTGGACCTGTCCGCGCGGAATGCGCAGGTCAAGCTCCTCCAGGGCGAACTTGCTGCCGTAGCGCTTGCTGAGCTTGACGGTCTCGATGACAAAGTCGTCGATGGTGTTCATCTGCATCCTGCGGGCTCGATAGACGGCTCAGGCGATCTTGCGCGGCACGGCGCGGCGCAGCGCGTGCTCGACACGTGCGTGCACCGTCTCGATCGGCAGCCCCAGCGGGACCACCTCGTTGATGAAATGACTGACCGCTTCATCCAGGCGGCGATCGCGCTCGGCATCGGAGAGCCGCTGCCGGGGCGCGGCGACGTAGAAGCCCATGCCTTGTCGCGAATCCAGCCAGCCTTCGGCCACCAGTTCGGCGTAGGCCTTGGCGACCGTGTTGGGATTGATCGTCAGCTGCTGTGCCAGGCCGCGCACGCTGGGCAACTGGTGCCCATGGACCAGTTCGCCAGTGGCGATGTGCATCCGCACCGCATCGGTGATCTGCCGCACGATGGGACGGGCGTCGCCGGTGGCGATCTGCATCATCAGTGCGGCAGTGCGGGCCATGTTCGGTCACCTGTTGAAGTGTACTAATACAAATAGTACAGTCGCCATCGATGGCTGTCCATGACGACCGCCAGACAAACCGACGCCTGCATTCCCGGCGTCTTTTTTTCAAGCACAACTGTACTACTTGATGTAGTACAGAATCCTAGAGGATTCCTGATGACTGTTCCCGTCAGACCCGGCGCGCGCGCGCAGCGCCTTGCCTGTGTCGTACTGTCCTTCCTGGTCTTGCCGGCGCTTGCGCAAGCACCGGCCCCGGCGTCCAAGCGCGCTGCAGAGGTGGGGCGCTACTTCGAGAATTGCCACGCCGTGCGCGTGTGCAACGGCAGCTTTCTGGTGACCCAGCACGGACAGGTGCTCTACCAGGATGCATTGGGCGATGCCGATGCTGGCGGTGCGGTCCCGCTGACGGTCGACCATCAGTTCGATATCGGCTCGGTCAGCAAGCAGTTTGCCGCTGCTTCCGTCCTGCGCCTGGTCGAACAGGGCAAGCTGGCCCTGGACGACCGGGCAGCCAGGTTCCTGCCGGAATTGCCTTATCCCGGCGTCACCCTGCGCCAGCTGTTGACCCATACTTCCGGGGTGCCGGATGTCTTTCCCGCGTACACCCAGATCCTCAAGGGCGGCAAGGCTGTGGCTCCGATGCGGGGGGACGAGGCCGTTGGCCTGCTCGCCGAGCGCAAGGCACCCCTGCGGTTCGCGCCCGGCTCGGCATTCGAGTACAGCAATACCGGCTATATCCTGCTCTCGCAGGTGGTCGCCCGGGTATCGGGACTGGACTATGCCGACTACCTGCAGCGCACTTTTTTTGGGCCGCTGGGGATGACGCAGACACGCGTCCGCCTGCCAGGCAACGAGGTGATGATCCAGCCGCGCGCCTACGGATTCATCGTGCGTCCCGATGGCACCCGCAAGGCGTTTGACCAGATCCCGAATTTCTATCCTGTCGGTCCGGGCGACATCTACTCCACGACACGCGATCTGCGGCGTTGGGCAGAGGCGCTGGCGCAGGGCAACGCCATGTCCAGGGACCACTGGACGCAGGCGACGACGCCTGCCCGGCTGACAGATGGCAGCACCGTGCCATATGGCTTCGGATTCAAGCTGCAGCCTTCGGCACTCGGCCAGCCCATGGTGACCCACGGCGGCGACTGGCGAGGGTTCAAGTCGGATCTGACCTTGCTGCCCGAGCAAGGGATCCAGATCGTGATGCTGACCAACAATGCCCAGGACGATAGCGTCGAAGCCGCACGCGACGCCGTGGAAGCCATCCTGGCCGGCAAACCGCGTCCGCAACTGCGCGAATCGGTCCATTGGGACCTGTTCAAGCGCGCCGGCAGCGAGGATGCGGCGCAACTCAGAACCTGGCTTGGCAAGGAATGGACAAGGAGCCCGCAACGCTACGACTTTCCCGGACAGCCCCTGGAGCAGGTGGCCAACGAACTGCTGAAGCGCGATGAGGTGGGCAAGGCGGTGGCCGTGCTGGAATTCAACGCAGAGGTCCATCCGACATCGCTCGACGCGCTCGACAGCCTTGCAGAAGCCTATGTTCAGGCCGGCAATCGCCAGGCCGCCATCGAGCAGGTCAACAAGATGCTCTTGCTGAAGCCCGAATCCAGGCGCCTGCGCGAACGCCTGGCAGAACTGCAGCACCAATAGCCACACATGCGCAGAGCAGGGCAGCGTGGCTGGCGCAGGAGCAGATCAGGATCCTGCGCGGCCGGCGGCTCGAGGCGGCGTTTCGGGGCTGGGTGATGGGCCGTGGCAGGCTCGGCAACCTGCGTGCAGCACGCGCGCACCACGAGTCATGCGCGTCGGCCTTGCAGGGTGGGAAACCCTGCAGGGCCAAGCCCAGGCGAGGTGGCTGCAGGACGGGAACCTGCTGCCGACACAGGCTTGTCCAGTGATTCTGTACACCGGTCTTTCACCGCCGGTGGGCTAACGTCCCAGCGCCACAGGGGGCATCAATGCGCGATCTATGCAAACGCTGTGCGGAAATCGACCGCGACAGGACCAAGGACTGGGACGCGCCGGACATGGAACTGATGCACGTCCTGTCTGCCGACACTTGGGATACGACCAAGCTTTCATTGCGATGCCTGAATTGCTCGAGCGTCTGGCAGTACTCGGCGGTCATCCACAAGAGCCGATACATGTGGGAGCGCACGTCGCCCCCGCAATGTCGTAGAAACGAACACGCTTTGTCCGGGCTGCTGGGCGGGCTGGGTGAGCGTTTCTCAACAGCGCGCTGACGCGCTTGCCGTTAGGGTTGGCCGCTCAAGGCAGGATGGCTGACTTGGTGGAGACGCACATGCGCAACGGATTGGACGAAACGGAGGAGGTGGATGCCATGGAGGCTGCGATCCAGTTCTGGCACGCGTCGCTTGCGCGTTTTGCCGATGCCGACGATGACATCGAACTACGGAGCTTCGTTGCCGACCAACTGCGTGACGAAGTGGATCGGCTGATCGCGACCGCCAGACCGCCTGCCTACGTGAGCGCATGGAAGATGACCGTGACCAGCCTGATGGTCGCACTTCCCGCGGTCGATCGCGCACTGACGCGCAATCGCGTACTGGTCGCCAATGCGCGCGCCCGTGCCCGCACGGCGCAGCATGTGGAGCGACGGCTGAACATCGAACTGGCGATGCGGTAGTAGCCCTGCCTCGCGTTTCTGCACTGCAGGCGCACAGCTGCATCAATCCCTTGCATCACTCTTGGCCCACCACCCATCCAGCGCGTGGCAGCAGTGGCCGGTCGTCTGCGGCCACGTGACAGCGCGTTGTCGATCAGGTCGCCGGTCAGGCGCAGGCATGCGTCAAGTGAGGACGGCGGCAGGACCTGACTGGTGGCTGGCTGCCCGACTTGAAAGCCTGCATGACCCGCCGCATTGAATGCCTGCGCCCGCGGTTGGGCGCTCTTAGGAGAAATGCATGCCGCACCATGAAAAAGTCGCGTTGACCGGCGTCATCGAGCACGTCTTCGCGCATCGCTTCACCCTTCTGTCTGGTGACCAGGTAGACCTGGCCGACCTTGGTCCCAAAGGTGCCGAAGCCTTTGCGTTGGAAAAGGGGATGCCAGTGAAGCTCGAGGGGGAGCGTCGCCCTTCTGAAATCAAGGTCACCCGCATCGCCAGGAAAGGTGGTCGCTTCGTCGAAGTGGAGCACAAGAAGCCGCATCACGGCCCCAAGCACCACCACCACCCGGAGGGAACCGCGGATCCGCACTTGGCCCTGGAAGCGGCCAGGCAGGCTGGCTGGACGGTCCATGGCGGACCGGATCGCAAGCCGAAGCACTTCGAGGTGCTGGCTTACCAGGGCGACGGCGACTGGACCGAGCTGCACGTCGATTTCGCGGGCGTGATCTACAAGGAAAAGCCTGCCAAGGCGGAAAAGTGGGGCTTTGAGGCGTAAGCGATCAGACGTCCTGACATTCGGCGGCACCTGATCGACGATCCGCGCCCGGGTCAGCTTGGGACGGCTGGAGCGACGGAAAGCATGCAGTCCGTCATTGGGCTGAAACACCTCGCCGAGCAAAACAGAAGGGGCGCCTGGGCGCCCCTTCTTTGTGCTGATCGTTTCAGGCGCGGGCGTGGAAGTTGGCTGCGCCGATCGACGTGCGCTTGGCGCGAACACGCGGGTGCGTGCTGGGCATCGCAACTGCAGCCATCTGCGTCAGTGGTCGAACTTCTTCTCCAGGCCAAGACGGACCCATTGGTTGTCGCCGTTCGAATCCGACTGCAGCTGCAGCTGCATCTGGTCCTCGGCGCTCACGATCCGGTTCCCCAGCGTCTGCAGGCTGAAGCTGCCACCGAGCGGGGCATGGTCACCGGATTGCTGCAGCAACGTGGCGCGGTGAACGCTGCCCCGATCAGGTCCGCGTAGAACCTCAGGCGTTGCCGGCACCTTCCAGGCCACCGCCATACGCGGCGCACAGCTGCTGCCGTACGTGCACAAAGCCACAGCGCTTGGCCAGGCAAGGGATGCTGGGTCAGGGGTGGTGGGGCGTCATCCTGGCCGCCACCACTGGTCGCGCCGCCACTTGAGTCAAAGCGGATCGTCGATCCGGGAATTTTCATGGCTGGGCGGGACCCTTGTGTTCCGGTACCGGTCTACGGATATCGCGTTGAGTGGCTTGGACGAACAGACTTGCCTTCGCAGCGCCAAGGGCGCAGCTTGGCAGTGGCCACCGTCTGGTGGTCAAGTGGGAGAGGGTGTCATGGCCAAGAACGAGAAGACCGGTGCAAAGGCAGCAACCGCCGCAAGCAAGGTGTTGAAAAGCGGGAGTACGGGCAAGGCTTCCAAAACAGCAGCGGGCTCTGCACTCAGTCAGGCTCCTGACAAAAGCAAGAAGAAGTGACGTCAGGGTCGGATGTTCCTGATGGACAGACAGCTTTTGCCGGATATCAGGTGATTCACAGGCATTAAGTCGTCTCTGACCCTGCTGGCTTTCGGTCGCTTGACTTGGCGCTGAGGGTGACAGGGATGGCACGGGTGCGGCTGACGACGCACGCTGCTAGGAGCGTCAGAGTGCAATTCTTCTTTCAGCCAGCCTGTTGACTTCGATCCGCCAGTAGCGCCACGCGGACGGACGTGAACTCAGCGCTTGGTCTTGGACTTCAGCTGGTTGGCGAGCTTTCGCTGCTCTGCTGGCGAAAGGCTGGCGGCCGCCAGGATGATGTCGGCCAGGATGTCGCTGTCTGCCAGAAGATAGGCGAGCGGGACACCTAGCTCCTTGGCCAATTTGCCAGCGGTCTCGAAGTCGGGCTCTGAGGTCCCGCGCTCGTACCTGGTCACCCTGCTGGACACCACGTCCTCCGACAGTCCAATTCTCCGGCCAAGTTCCCGTTGTGAGATGCCCAAAGCCAGACGCGCCTGTTTTAGGCGTCTGGTGAACATGCTGCCGGGAGTGGATGGCGACATTTGCCGGGATGGACCATTCCTGAGATGGAGACAGGATGGCTTCCCTGGTGTGTGCCTGTATGCTACAATAGATGTAGCATAAGTGTCGTTGAACATCCACAGTCTTCGCCAGGGGGATTGGCCAATGTCCGACTACGGATCAAGCCGATGAAGCTGAGTCATTGTGGCGCTTCCACGAGCTGCACTATGAGTAGATTTTGGTTACGGGCTGCCGGAATGACTGGAGCTTGGCTGCAGCAATGCCCGAGCGCAGGATGGCGCGCTGCAAATCTTTTGAAACCTTTGGGAAAAGGCATGGTCGATGCTGGGCCGGGGCATAGGCGACCATGGGTGTTGCCGATCGTGCGACGGAAGGGGGCGGCCGGCAGAACGCACAACATGGCATCGGCGCATGGCGGTGCGCAGCGCCGTTGCGGCCGCGCTGACGTCACTGCTGCCGCTCTACGGCGCAGCCGCCCAGGTCGTGGCGACTGACCAGGCGCGCAGCACCGCAAGCGGAGAGGACCAGGATCGAAGAAGATCCCACCGAGCTCGAGAGGGTCACCGTCACCGGCACCCGTATCAAGGCTGGTACGACCTCATCGTCGATGCCCACTATTGGCAGCGAGCGCATCCGGGAGGAGGGCTTCAGCGACCGCGACGTCATCCGCTCGTTGCCGCATGGCTTCTCCGGTGGACCGAATCCCGGTGTCTGGGCCAGTGCCATGCGCGCTCTGTCCTGGCGGACATCACGGGGGGACGCAACACGTGGTGCTGCGCGATACTGGCCGCGTGCTAGTGCAGGGAATCCCTGCGATCACCGAGTGCGGCCACGATCCGGGGGACCAGTTGCCTGCGGCGTTGGTGATAGCTGTGCAAGGCGACGCTGAGGCCTGGCATGTCGTGCCTGTGCCAAAGCACGTGCAGCGCACTCAGTTCTTCGAGCGGATGCGCGATCAGGGCGTGTTTGGCCCGCCGTATTGGCGCCAGTCGGTCGTTGGTCTGCTTGACCGCGTGATGGAGCAGACGATGTCCGGATGCCTGGGCGATCTGATCGAACAACTGCCAGGTCAGCTTCACGACATCATCGCCGGGGGCGAAAGGAATTGACACCGCGTGCTGCTTCGGCATCGACACGCCGATCGCGCAGGCCATCAGCAGCAACCGCTCCATCCAGTCGTAGAGTTCGCGCATGCCGGTCTCGCTGGGAAACGGCACGCGCATCTCACCACGCGCCTGATCGATGAGCATGCCAGCGCCCAACAAACGGTGAAGCGCGAGTCGGACAGGCGTCGTGCTGATCTTGAATTCGGCGGCGATCCTCTCCGGATCCAGCCGCTCCCCGGGCGCATAACGTCCTGACTGCAAGGCACGCCGGATCTGCTGGTACACAAGTACATTCTTGGACTTGATCGCATGCATTGCGATCTCCTGGTCTGTTTCAGTCGCTCCCTATGCGTTGGATGCTACATTATTTTTTAATAAGTTCTGAGAATAGTCGGTTGATTAACCGATGCCAATATCGTTGTCCGAAACTCATCTTTTGGAACGCCTCGATGGTGACGTAAATGTCTCAGTCTTCCGATGAGCCCTGCAGGACACTATGTGCCCTACGACCGGGTTTGGGATTTTTGAGGTGCAGTTGCGCAGAGGGCTTTCAAGCCCGGACAACGTGCTGCTCCGGTGCCGCTGTTACGGCAACAAAAAGGCACACGGTTTTGCCACCTGCAGCTTGACGCGCGTTTCTCCATCTAGACCCTGTACTCCTGCTCCTCAGCTTGCCTGGGCGGCGGTCCGCACCCATCCCTGCGGGTGCTCCCAAGTCCGGAGCCTGGGATGAAGGAGGCGGCGCCGAGCGTGCGGCTGTTCGCGCTACGGCAGTTTGCTCCGACAAGGGCCGCATGCCCATTGGTCGTGCTCGAACGTGGTTTGCCAGTCGTTGCCAAGGACCCTGTTGCTGAAACTTGACGCGCCTGGGATGGCTTGCCGGATTGCATCGGCCATGGCCTCTTCAACGGTGCTCCACCATCGGCAGCCTGCAGCATCGGTGCGCAGGGGCGTCTGTTCCTGATAGTCGGGGACCGCGTCAAGGAGCAGTTCGTACAGGGACCACAGCCGTGAACCCGTGAGGTGGCTGGCAGCAGCATCCTGAGGCGTTGGCGTTGGCGTTGGCGCTGGCGCTGGCGCTGGCGCTGGCGCTGGGCCGAGGAGGCGCGGCGGCTGGATCATCAGCGGTGCCGGTCAGCGAAGGTCATGCATGGCCTCCATGCCATGTCGCAATGACCCGTGGAGGGCATCGCCGCCAGGCATCGCGGTAGTAGTCGCCCTGCGACCTGCCAGTTCGTCTTGCACGATGCGGGACAGGAACGCCAGGACTTCGTGCGCCCGTCCGCTGCACACCAGTGCATGTGCCGTCATTGCGCCAAGCGCCTCGATGGCATCTTCGCGATACCAGCGCCAATTGGCCTGCCGGTCGCCCTCGATCAGGAAGGCAAGGCCCAGCACCTGTGCCATCGGGTCTTGGCGATTGGCGCGCAGCTGATGTGACTCAGCCTTGCGCGCGTCGGCCAGGTTAGTCGACTCAGCCATGCTGACCACACACGACCCTGTCCGAAGCACGAGGTGCCGCCGCAGATCGCTTGCGGCCATGGAAGATGATGCTGCGGGCAGCATCGATGAGCGTCTGGCTGACATCGGCGACCTGCCCATGCGCGTGGGTTTGCTGCTGGCCGGGTGCCGCAGGCCGTGGGCCCCTGCCAAGCGCGCCGAGGATCTGGCGCGCTTCGGCATTGAACAGCGCATGGCGCAGCACGTAGAAATCGCTTGCCTGCTGCCGGGGAAATTGCTGTGCGAACTGGGGAAAACGTCGGCGCAGCAACGTTGCGATCTGCGCCATCCAGATGAAGGTGCCCTCCAGCGTCGCCGTGCCCGGGACCAATTGAGCGCTGGCGAGCCGATCGACCATCCATGACGTCACGCCGCGCACATCGATCACTTCATAGCCAAGCCGGGTTACGCGCCTGACCCCGCCGTCCAGCAGTCGTTTGATCACCTGCATGGAGCCAGGGACCTGCGCATGGAGCACAGGTCCCATGGGGCATGGCACGTGCAAACGGAGATGTGGCGCTGCAAGCACAGGGCTCATCAGGTCGCGTACTGGCCTGGAGCGGTGGTGACCGCCTGTGGCGTGGTCGCTATCGTGCTGGGCGCGGATCGTGCGACCGGATGGCGCGATGTCGATGCATTGGACGCTTTTGCTTCTGGATGCCTGGCGCAGCGCCTCCATGGCCAGCTGCTCCTCCGGCGCCAGAAGTGCAGGGCCCGGCAATGCTCTGGACACGGCCCACTGCGACTGGATGGCGTATCTGCTGTCTCCCAGCGCGCGCTTCCATTCAGAAGCAGGATGAAGTCCGGGGGAGACCAGCGTCAGATGTTCCGTGGACCCGGCATGTGCCCGGATGCGCTCGTCGACCTGTGCGCGGCCTCGGGTCTCGCAGCTTGCCCTGACCGCAAAGCCTGCCCGGAGCAGGGCCGACACCAGGTGTGATTCGATGAAGCCTTGGGCGTTGGCGACAAACACGATGGGCTTGCCCAGGTGCTTGCCGGCATCAGGGGTTGGCTGCGTCATGAGGACGTCTTCCTAATGGGCGGACGACAGGTGCGCCAGGCGGCTGGCTTCAGCGGGCGCGGGATTTGGCAAGCAGGGCGACCAGGTCCTGCGCGCCGCGCTGGATGCCGACCTTGGAGGCAGAGAGCGCACCGATGTTGGCCTTGACGTTCATCGCGTTCGGGTACTGCTTGCTGACGTAAGCCTCCAGGAGCTTTCCGCTCGACGCGTCGTAGACCTCGACCGCGTACATGACCGAGCCTGACATCGCACCTTCCTTGCCCCGGATCGACTGCACCAGGTTGTACGGTGCGCCACCCATGTCGAACCTCGATGCGGCCGCCAGGAACTTCTTGGAGGGCTTGGCCCCGGTCAGGGTCAGCTGGATGCGCAGCGCGCCCGGCTCGGCTGCGTCGGTCATGACAAAGGCCTTGGCGAGCTCTTC
>JBIIHJ010000180.1:0-7481 GCA_044235875.1 Pseudoxanthomonas sp. | reverse complement strand
CGAGCTGCCGCCGCAAGGCTTCAGGACCGTGACCATGCAGACGCCGCAGGGGCCGGTAACGGTCAACTGGGGCCAGGAGCAGGCGCTGGCCAATGCTTCGGACTTCAAGGTCACCATCGAGCAGTTGGACAATAACGGCGATGGCGTGCTCACCCGTGACGAGGTGCCGGAGCAGCACGCGCTGTCTAGCGAGTTCCGCTTGGTCGACCGCAACCATGACGGCAAGATCACCGCCGAAGAGCTGTCGCACTGGCAGTAGACGTCAGCACGCTGTTGACCACCCAAAACGCCGGGCACTGCCCGGCATTTTGATCGGGCCCCCAAGCCGTTGGCGCTAGAGATCGCCTAGCAGTGCCTGCACGGCTGCAATGGCGGCCAGGCCGGCGGTCTCGGTGCGCAGCACCCGCGGACCCAGGCGCAGGCCCTGGAAGTTGTTCGATTCAAGCGCCTGTCGATCGCGAGGCGACCAGCCGCCTTCGGGGCCAATGGCGATCACGACGTGCTTCGAGACCGGCGCTGCCAGCGTCTTCAGTGCATGCGCGCCCTGTGGGTCCAGCAGCAGGCGCAGCGCGTCGGCGGGCAGGGCCGAGGCGGCGGCAAGCAGTGATTGCGGTTCGGCGACATCGGGAATGCGCGCGCGACCGGACTGCTCGCAGGCCGCGACCACCACGCCTCGCCAGTGCGCCAGCCGCTTGTGCAGGCGCTCGCCGGAAAGCTTGACCTCCGAGCGCTCCGAATCCACCGGCAGCACCGCGGCCACGCCCAGCTCGGTGGCCTTCTGCAGGATCAGGTCCATCTTCTCGCCGCGCGCGATGCCCTGGAGCAGGGTGATGTGCAGCGGCGATTCGTTGTCGATGGCACGCACGCCGCCGACCTGTGCCAGCACCTCGCGCTTGCCGATGCTGGCCAGGGTGGCGTCGTAATCGTGGCCGTCGCCACTGAACAGCACGCAGGCATCGCCCTCGCGCAAGCGCAGCACGCGTGAGAGGTGCGCGGCGGCGGCGTCGGGCAGGGTGACCCGCGCGCCGACCGAGAGCGTTGCATCGACATGGACGCGGGTCAGGCGCATCGGTCGATCCGTTGCGGCGATGTGGAAATGGCACGCAGGGCGCGTGACGCGCCGATGGCTTCGGGCGTGCGCGTACGTGGGGCAGCGCTGCTCGGCACGACCGCGCTGCACGCGGCCGGATCACGCCATGCGCCGATGTGTCGTGGGACAGAGGCGGAATCGGCGCCGGCCTCTGCTAGCATTCGCGGCTGATGATCTTCCTGCATGCGCCCATGATATCGACCCCTGCCGTGCACGGCAGCAGGCCCCGCCCATGAGCCGCAAATTGCCCACCATCCATGGCATCACCGAGCACGCAGCAGGGCCGCTGCGCCTGGAGCGCCTGGACCTGGAGTTCTCCAACGGCGAACGCCGCCAGTTCGAACGCCAGGTCGGTCGCGGCCACGGTGCGGTGGTGGTGGTGCCGATGATCGACAACGAGACCGTGCTGCTGGTGCGCGAATACGCCGCCGGCATGCACCGTTACGAGCTGGGCCTGGTCAAGGGCCGCATGGATGCAGGCGAGACGCCGATCGAATCGGCCAACCGCGAACTCAAGGAGGAGGCCGGCTTCGGTGCCCGGCGGCTGGACGTGCTGCGGGCGATGACCCTGGCGCCCACCTATATGAGCCACCAGTCGTGGCTGGTGGTGGCGCGCGATCTTTACCCCGAACGCCTGCCTGGCGACGAACCCGAGGAGCTGGAAGTGGTGCCGTGGAAGCTTGATGCGCTGGACCAGCTGATGCTGCGTGAGGATTTTTCCGAAGGTCGTTCGCTGGCGGCGTTGTTCATCGCCCGCGAGTGGCTGGCCGGCCAGGCATGAGCCGCATTACCGCGGACCTGCACGAAGCGGTCATCGCCATAGCCCGGGACGCCTCGGCGGCCATCATGTCCGTCTACGCCGAAGACTTTGAAGTCGAGCACAAGGCCGACCACAGTCCAGTCACCCGTGCCGACCTGTCCGCGCATCGCATCATCGCCGACGGCCTGTACCGGCTGACGCCCGAGCTGCCACTGTTGAGCGAAGAGGGCGCCAGCGTTCCGTGGAGTACCCGTCAGGACTGGCATGCCTACTGGCTGGTGGACCCGCTGGATGGCACCCGCGAGTTCGTCAAGCGCAATGGCGAGTTCACCGTCAACATCGCCTTGATCGAAGCCAACCAGCCCGTGTTCGGCGTGATCATGGCACCGGTCACCGGCACGATCTGGCACGCCCAGCTGGGCCGTGGCGCGCTGCGCCGCGATGGCGAGAACGATCGCGAGCTGCGCACCCGCCAGCCGGCCGTGGCGCCACTGCGCGTGGCCGCCAGCCGCTCGCACCGCGATCGGCGCACCCAGGCGGTGCTGGACCAGCTGCCGGGCGCCGAAGCGGTACCGATGGGCTCGTCGCTGAAGTTCTGCCATATCGCGGAAGGTCAGCTGGATGTGTATCCGCGTTTCGGCAACACCTGCGAGTGGGACACCGCGGCGGGCCAGTGCATCCTGGAGGCGGCGGGCGGTGCGTTGCTGGCCCCCGATGGCCGCGCGTTCCGCTACAACCGGCGCGACAGCCTGCTCAACGGCGACTTCATGGCGCTGGGCGATGTGTCGCTGCCGTGGCGCGACTGGATCTGAGGCGCCGCTTCCAACTCCCCACATCGCAACGAGGTGATGCAATGACCGCGCCCGGCACGGACATCGAGCGCCTGCTCTCGATCATGGCGCAGTTGCGCGATCCCGATGGCGGCTGCCCGTGGGACCTGGAGCAGGACTTCGCCACCATCGCCCCGTACACGATCGAGGAAGCCTACGAAGTGGCCGATGCGATCGACCGCGGCGATCTGGACGACCTCAAGGATGAGTTGGGCGACCTGCTGCTCCAGGTCGTCTTCCATGCACAGATGGCGTCCGAGCAGGATGCGTTTGCCTTCGATGACGTGGTCAGGGCGATCAGCGACAAGCTGGTGCGTCGTCATCCGCACGTGTTCGCGCAGACCCATGCCGACGACGCGGCCGCCGTGGTCAAGAACTGGGACGCGATCAAGCGCCAGGAGCGCGCCGACAAGGGCCACGCCGATACTTCAGCGCTGGCCGGTCTGGCGCGCGGCATGCCCGAGTGGCAGCGCGCGGCCAAGCTGCAGTCGCGCGCGGCCAAAACCGGCTTCGACTGGCCCGGCCCGGCGCCGGTGATCGCCAAGCTGCACGAGGAGATCGCCGAGGTCGAGGTGGAACTGGCTCGCGCCGATGAAGATCCCTTGCGCGCTGCGCGCCTGCAGGATGAAATCGGCGATCTGCTGTTCGTCTGCATCAACCTGGCGCGGCAGGCGCAGGTCGATGCGGGAAGCGCACTGCGTCACGCCAATGCGAAGTTCGAGCGGCGATTCCGCGCGATGGAGGCCATCGCCCACGACGATGGCACCTCGCTGCGTGCGCTGGAGCTCCAGGCGCAGGAAGCGTTGTGGGCTCGCGTCAAGCAAGCCGAACGCGACGCACAGGGATGACCACGCTGTTGCTGTTCCTGGCCACCGCGTTGGCCGAGATCACCGGCTGCTATCTGCCATGGCTGTGGCTGCGCCGCGAGGGTAGCCCTTGGCTGCTGGTGCCCGCCGCCGCCAGCCTGGCGCTGTTTGCCTGGTTGCTGACCCTGCATCCGGCCGCTTCCGGTCGTGTCTATGCGGCCTATGGCGGGGTCTACATCGCCGTGGCGCTGGGCTGGCTATGGGCGGTCGATGGGGTGCGACCCACGCGCTGGGACGTGCTGGGCGCAGGCCTGTGCCTGTGCGGCATGGCGGTGATCATGTTTGCCCCGCGTGGCAGCTGAAGGCGCGTCGCGGCGTAGCGCGGACGTGCACGCTGGCCGGCGCGAGTACTGCACCATCGCCGCCCCTGATCATCGCCACGCGTGGCTTTGCCAGCTTTCGCGACGGCTTTCCGCTCTACCTGTGCGGAGACAGCGGCCGAACCTTGCGCCCCACGACGCCCGTATTTCTCCTTGGCAGCTGCGGCGCGCTGTGTATGCCGGTCACCGCGCTGTGGAGCGGCCGCTGGAGCTTTGCCATCGCCACCTTGCTCTGCGGCGATGGTCTTGCCTGGATCGGGCATGAGTTCTTCGAAAGCAAAGCATCACCCGGCGACCTTGCGCCACGCGCTGGCTTCGCTCATGCGCGAGGGAATGACGGGCGTCGACATCCTCCGCGGGCGAGTGCGGATCCAGGGGGATCAACCCGCGGGCTTGGCGCCGGGCTCGTAGAACATCAGGAACGAGGCGCCCACGATCAATGCGAAGGCCGCGTAATGGTTCCACTTCAGCGGCTGTCCCAGGAACCATGCCGAAAACCCGGCAAAGATTACCAGCGTGATCACTTCCTGGATCGTCTTGAGCTGGACCACCGAATACACTGCGCTGCCCATGCGGTTGGCCGGCACCTGCAGGCTGTACTCGAAGAACGCGATGCCCCAGCTGGCCAGGATGGTGATCAGCAGTGGCGCGGTCTTGTGCTTGAGATGGCCGTACCAGGCGAAGGTCATGAAGATGTTGGAGCCCACCAGCATCAGGATGGGCAGGATACGGTCAAGCATGGCGCGCACTCGCGATTTCAGGAGGCGCGAGTCTATGCAGGGCCACGCCGGAATGGTGTGCAGGCGCATGAGCCGAGTGCCTTCCAGGAACGAAAAACGCATGTTGTCCGCCTCCTTCACGCCTCGTGCACTGGACGGCCGATAGCTTCACAAACCTGAAGTCTTGGCGTTTTTCGGAGAGCGACAACATGCGGCATGCACAGGAAACCTCGGGTCTGGTGTTGGTGGTTGAAGACAACCGCAACATCTCCGAAATGATCGGCGAATACCTTGAGGGCAAGGGTTTCGAGGTCGATTACGCGTCCGATGGCCTGGACGGCTATCGTCTTGCCACCGAGAACAGCTACGACGTGCTGGTGCTCGACCTGATGCTGCC
The DNA here is from genome assembly GCA_044235875.1 of Pseudoxanthomonas sp. Classification (GTDB taxonomy): domain Bacteria; phylum Pseudomonadota; class Gammaproteobacteria; order Xanthomonadales; family Xanthomonadaceae; genus Pseudoxanthomonas_A. The sequence goes on along the minus strand of JBIIHJ010000180.1, from coordinate 2,499 downwards.
ACGCATGGATGGGCTGGAAGTCTGTCGCCGCCTGCGCAGCGAGGCGCGCAAGTCCACACCCGTGCTGATGCTGACCGCCCGCGACACCTTGGACGACAAGCTCAGCGGCCTGGGCACTGGCGCCGACGACTATCTCACCAAGCCGTTCGCGATCCAGGAGCTGGAAGCGCGCCTGCGCGCCCTGATCCGCCGCGAGCGTCGGCAGGTGGGTTCGGAAGTGCTCAAGGTCGCCGACCTGGTGCTGGATCCGGTGAGCATGCGCGTGACGCGCGGCGGCACCGAGCTGATGCTTTCGCCGATCGGCCTGCGCCTGCTGACCATCCTGATGCGCGAATCGCCGCGCGTGGTGACCCGCCAGGAAATCGAACGCGAGATCTGGGGCAACGGCCTTCCCGATTCGGACACCCTGCGCAGCCATCTGTACAACCTGCGCAAGGTGATCGACAAGCCGTTCGACAAGCCCCTGCTGCATACCGTGCAGAGCGCTGGTTACCGCGTCGCCGACATCGCCTGAAGACCGCGCGCGCGCCGAGGGCGCGTGCGCATTGGCCTGATCCAACATCGACGTCGTCGTGCAGCAGGGACTTCCCCGCCATATCCGCATCGCATTCATCCTGAGGGTGGCCCTGGCCAGCCTCGCGGTGATCGCGACGGTGCTCGTCGTGTCCGCGGTCATCAAGCACAGCCTGGTGCGGACCATGCTGGCCGAGGAGGCAGTCCACTATTGGGATCTGTACGCGGCCTCGTCCGCGCAGCCGCCGCCCAACACCCATGACCTGCGGGGTTATCTGGTGGCGCGCGGACAGTCGCCACTGACCCTGCCCGAGGAGCTGCGCGGACTCGATCCGGGCATGCACACGGTCGGGCGTGAGCTGGTGCTGGTCGATGATCGCGCTGGGAGTCGCCTCTATCTGGTCTGGCTGGGGACGCAGGCCGAGCGCCTGTTCTTCTGGTCCGGCGCATTGCCGTTGCTGCTGTGCCTGGCGGCGCTGTACGGCGCTTCCTATATCACCTATCGCTTCTTCCACCGGCTGGTCTCGCCAGTCTCCTGGCTGGCGCGTCAGGTCGCCCAGTGGGATCCACGCGAGCCGGACACCTCGGCGCTGGCGCCCGAACGCTTGCCCAAGGATGTGCAGGGCGAAGCCCGGCAGCTGGCCGAAGCGCTGCACGGGCTGTCCAGGCGCGTAGCCGCCCAGGTCGCGCGCGAGCGGGACTTCACCCGCGATGCCAGCCATGAGCTGCGCACGCCGCTGACCGTGATCCGGGTGGCCAGCGACATGGCCCTGGCCGGCGACCTGCCGCCGCGCGCGGTGCGTTCGTTGCAGCGTATCCAGCGCTCCAGCCGCGAGATGGAAGCGGTCATCGATGCCTTCCTGATTCTGGCGCGCGAGGCGGATATCGAGCCGCAGAGCGAGGATTTCGACGTGGCCGAGATCGTCCTGGACGAGGCCGAAAGCGCGCGCGACCTGCTGATCGGCAAGCCGGTGGACCTGAGCGTGGTCTGCAACGCCAAGCCGCGCCTGCATGCGCCGCCGCGGGTGATGCACGTGGTGGTCAGCAACCTGCTGCGCAACGCCTGCAGCTACACCGATGAAGGGCGCATCCAGGTCACCGTGGAAAGTGATCAGCTGGTGGTGCGCGACAGCGGCATCGGCATGAGCGCCGATGCGATGCATCGTGCATTCGAGCCGTTCTACCGCGCCGACGAATCGCGGCAACACAGCACCGGCCTGGGCCTGTCGATCGTCCATCGCCTGTGCCAGCGCTTCGGCTGGAAGGTCGAGCTGGACAGCGTGCTGGGGCAGGGGACGACCGCAACGGTGCGCTTCGTCCCCTGAAGGCGCGTCGCCGCGGCGTCTGGCCCGGCCGAATCGTTATGCTGCGCGCCTTGTCTGCCGCGACCTGGTCCGTCCCGATGTCTGAAGCCGTCACTCCCTTTGTCCTGGCCATCCACGGCGGTGCCGGCGTGATCGAGCGCGATCAGCTGTCCGACGAGGCTGCAGCGGCCATCCACGCCGATCTGCAGACCGCACTCAGGGCCGGTGAGCAGATCCTGGCGGCCGGTGGCAGCGCCCTGGAGGCGGTGCAGGCCGCCGTGGTGGCGCTGGAGGAATCCCCGCGTTTCAACGCCGGCAAGGGGGCGGTCTATACCGCCGAAGGCACGCACGAACTGGATGCGTCGCTGATGGAGGGCCAGAGCCGGCGCGCCGGCGCGGTCGCGGGCGTGCGCACCGTGCGCAATCCGATCCGGCTGGCGCGTGCGGTGATGGAACATTCGCCGCACGTGCTGCTGATCGGCGAGGGCGCCGAGCGCTTTGCCGATACCCGCCCGGAGATCGATCGGGTCGACAACACGTGGTTCGATACGCAGATCCGCCACGCGCAGCTGCTGCAGGAGCAGGCGCGCGAACAGGCGCAGGCCGCCAGCCTGAAGGGCGCCTATTTCGGCACGGTCGGTGCGGTGGCGCTGGACGTGCACGGCCATCTGGCTGCGGCCAC
>JBIIHJ010000179.1:0-7509 GCA_044235875.1 Pseudoxanthomonas sp. | reverse complement strand
CTCGCAGTTCAGCGATTTGGCGAAGATGCGCGCGATGGTGGTCTTGCCGACGCCGCGGGTGCCGGTGAACAGGAAGGCGTGGTGGATGCGGCCGCTATCCAGGGCATTGGACAGCGCGCGGACCACGTGTTCCTGCCCGACCAGTTCGGCAAAACGCTTGGGGCGCCACTTACGGGCCAGGACGAGATAGGACATGGCGTCATTGTGCCACGCGCGCCGTCCGCCTCCAGGCGATGGACCGCCCTTGAACGCGTTCGAAACTTTGCGCTCGCAATAAATCCGGAGCGCAGCTAGAATCTGCGCCCCTGAGCACGGCCACCGTCCGTATTCAGGTCCGGAGAGGTGTCCGAGCGGTTGAAGGAGCACGCCTGGAAAGTGTGTAAGCGTCTAAACCGCGCTTCGGGGGTTCGAATCCCCCTCTCTCCGCCAGTTTTGTCATTGCTTCCAACAATGATCGCAGCAAACCCGGGCCGCGCCTGATGCGCGGCCCGCGTCTATGGTGGCCCCGTCGGCCCCTCGCGACGCTAGGTCGAAAACTCCGCCAGGGCCGGAAGGCAGCAACGGTATCGACTGATGCGGGCGCCGAGGTTAGCCGGCGGGGCCGCCACCTTTTTGGGGCAGCGTCATTCAGTCGCGACGCAAGCTTGCCTGCGCTGGCCTTCGCAGTGCCCTTCGCATGCTGAAGCCAAGGCCTTGGATCGCTTCGCGATCCGGCCTGCTTGCTTGGCTTGTGCAAACAAGGCTAGGCGGGCCATTGGCAAGACAACCGGGGAGCCATGTCGCAAGGCGGCGAGAAAGCCTTCGTGCCTGCTGTCGGCGCGGGCGAACCAGCCAGACCCGTCAGACCGGAAGCGAATCAGGTCAATCCACCACCGGCGCCGGCGGATGCAGCCATTCATCCGCTCCGCTGGTGTAACGCTCCTGCTTCCAGATCGGCACGCGCAGCTTGGCCTGGTCGATGATCCAGCGGCAGGCCGCAAACGCGCCATCGCGATGGCCGGCCGACACCCCGACCCACACCGCCATCTCGCCGATCGCCAGCTCGCCGGTGCGATGCACGCAGCGTGCATCGACGATGTCGAACTTCGCCAGTGCCTCGTCGATGACCTTCTCGCCCTCGGCCTGGGCCAAGGCCGCGTAAGCCTCGTAATGCAGGCCGCTGACGGACTGACCCTGGTTGTTGTCGCGCACCCAGCCTTCAAAGCTGGCGAAGGCGCCGGCGCGCGCGTCCAGCAGCTGGCCGCGCAACGGCGCGGTCTCGATGGAATCGGCGGTGATCGAAAAACGCGACATCATCAGCCCCCGCTGACCGGAGGAATGAATGCAATCTGCGCGCCTTCGGCGGGCGCGGCATCCCAGCGCGCGAATGCGCCGTCCATCGCCACCCGCAGATGCGCGATATCCCAGGCAAAACCATGTCGGGCGCGTAGCTCGGCATAGAGCCCCGCCAGATCGGACGAGCTGGTCTGGACCGCTTCGGTCTCTACGCCCGCGGCCTGGCGCAGGCTGGCGAAATACAGCACCTGCACGCCGGTCATGCGCCCACTCCGAAATCGCGCTTGCCGCCCTGCTTGCCCAGCAGCTGCGCCGGGCCGAGCACGATGGCGTGCGACAGCGCCTTGCACATGTCATAGACCGTCAGCGCGGCCACGGTCGCGCCGGTCATGGCTTCCATTTCCACCCCGGTGCGGTGGTTGGTGCGCACGCTGCACTCGATGCGCAGCGTGTCCTGGCCATGCCAGTCGATCGACAGCTTGCAGCCATCGATCGGCAGCGGATGGCAGAACGGGATGAGTTCATGCGTGCGCTTGACCGCCATCGTGCCCGCGATCACCGCCGTATCGACGATGCCGCCCTTGGCGCTGCGCAAGGCATCACGCCGCAGCTGTGCGGCCACCTCCGCCGGAAACACCACCAGGCACTCGGCCGTGGCCTGGCGCGCAGTCACGGCCTTGCCAGACACATCGACCATGGCCGGCTGGCCAGCGGCATCCAAATGCGTCAATCCATCGACAAGACGCGGTTCATCAGCAATCACTCAACCCCCGATCAAGAACATTTCCACGCGCTTGCGCGGTGGCTGCGCGGCCTGGCCGCGGATTTCGCTGTAGCGGTCGTTGCGGTGCGACCACAGTCCAGACACACGTTCACTCAGTGCGTGTTCGCCCTGTGCCAGCGCCGGGCGCAGGTCAGCGCCGGCACCCGAAAACAAACAGGTATAGAGATGCCCATCGGCCGACACGCGCGCCCGGTGGCAATCGCCGCAGAACGGTGCGGTCACCGACGAGACGAAGCCGATCTCCCCTGCCCCATCGTCGAAGGCATGGCGCTCGGCCACCTCGCCGCGGTACTGCGCATCCAGTGCATGCAGCGGCCAGCGCGCGTGAACGCGATCGCGCAGCTCGCCCGAGGACACGACCTGGCCGGCGCGCCAGTCGTTGCAGGTGCCCACATCCATGAATTCGATGAAGCGCAGCACGTGGCCACTGCCGCGGAAATGCTCGACCAACGGCAGCACCTGGTCTTCGTTGACCCCGCGCTGGACCACGCAGTTGAGCTTGAGGCTGTCGAACCCGGCCGCCTTAGCGGCCGCGATCCCCTCCAATACCTGCTCGATCTGCCCACGCCCGCCGGACATCGCATGGAAGCGCGCCGGTTCCAGCGCATCCAGGCTGACCGTGATGCGGCGCAGGCCCGCGTCGCGCAGTGCCTGCGCATGGCGCGCCAGCAGCGAGCCATTGGTGGTCATGGCCAGATCGTCGATGCCCTCGATCCGCGCCAGCCGTTCGACCAGCCGCGGCAGGCCCTTGCGCAGCAGCGGCTCACCGCCGGTCAGGCGCAACTTGTTGACGCCGACGTGGGCAAATCCCCGTACCAGCGTCTCGATCTGGTCGAAAGACAGGCGCGATGCCGCATCCAGCCCGTAGTCCTCCGGCACCCGGTCGGCCGGCATGCAGTAACCACAGCGGAAATTGCAGGCTTCGATAACCGACAGGCGCAGGTCGCGCAGCGGCCGGCCGCGCTGATCCAGCGGCAGTTCGGGCATGCGCAGGACGGCATTCATGTCAGTACGAAAGAAGCTCCAGCCGAGGGTCGGACAAGGCTAGCACCTGACCCGGAAAAGCCACGTGGTGACCGCGACCGACCAATGCCTGGGCCTCGGCGGCGCTGGCGTGGTGGTAGAGCACGCACCGGGCCAACAGCGCGGGCGCGTATTCGCGCTCCAGGTCCTCGATGCCGCTGTGCGACGGATTGCCGTGCAGCGCGCAGTCGTGGGCGATGACCTCGCCGGCGTCGGCAAAGCGGGCCAGCATTTCGGGGATCGGCCGGGTGTCGCCGGTCCACACCAGCGCACCCGGCAGGCGCAGGCCGAACGCGGTCTGCGGCCAGTGATGGCGTACGGGGAAGACTTCCAGCCGCACCCCGTCATGCCAGAACGCCTCGCCCACCGGCACCAGGCGGAAGGCATCCCAGAAGTTCGCCCCGCCCTCGGCCAGCACGTTGGGATACTCGGCCACGCGCTGGTGCAGCAGCGGCACGATCGGCGCCGGCACGTACAGCACCACCTGGCCGCGCCGGGCCGGATTGAAATACGCACTGCCGAACAGGCGCTCGAACCCGCCGACATGGTCCAGGTGGGTATGGGTGACGAACACCGCCGACGGCGCGTGGCCGTAGTGGCCGATGAAGGCGTCAAGTCCTTCACTCCCGCAGTCAATGGTCAACCACGGTGCACGGTCGCGCTCCACCGTCGCCATGGCCGAGCCCAGCCCGACCGCCGAAGCGTTGCCCACCCCCTGGAACCGCAGTGCCCAGCTCATGAGGTCCTGCCGACGTGACGGGGACCGGCCACGTCGTCGCAGCGGGCTGCCAGGTGGATGCGGACGGCGCAGCGGCAGGCTGGCTGCCTGTCCAAGCCACGGCGGTGCGCCCCAGCGACGCGCAGGCCCTTCGGCATCCTGGTCATCTGCTGCCCTGTTCCGGTCGCGCTCAAGCGCGGCGTGGCATTTTCGCATCGCATTGGCAGGCCCTTTAAAAACCCTGGTCCCAGGCGCGGTCGTAGGCCTGGCGCAGGCGTGCGTAGTCCGCTTCCACCGCCTGCACGCTGCGCGAGCCGCGCAACTTGAGCAGCGAGCGCTTGAGCCGCGCCAAATTGGCTTCGCGCCAGCGCGTGGCCGGGATGCGCAGCACGCCACGGTCGAAATCGATCAGCCAACCACGCCCCTGCGCGTCGAACAGGATGTTGTGCGCATTGAGGTCGGCGTGGTCCAGCCCGGCGCGATGGAAGCGCGCGACCAGCCGTCCGGTTTCCTCCAGCGGCGCATCGCTGCCGGCCACCTGCAACCGATCGGCCAGCGAACGCACGTCCGGCAGCCGTTCCATCAGGATCGCGGCGCGGTAGGTCAGGCCTTCGTGCAGATAGCTGGCCACGTATGGACGCGGCACCGGCAGGCCCTTGGCATGCAGCGCACGGGTCAGGCGGAACTCGGCGAAGCTGCGGGTCCGGTTGGCGCCGCGCCACAGGTAGCGGTCGGTGCTGACATTGGCCGCCAGGCCGCCGCGCTTGTACATGCGCAGCAGGCTGGGGCCGAACGGCGCTTCGATGAACCACGCCCCGCCACGACCACCACTGTCGACCGGACGTGCGCGTTCTCCCCAGAATGCGGGATCCATCCACGGCGCCTGCGCTTGCCGAAGGCGTTCGCGGTCGAACAGAATCGCACCGTAGCCGCGGCCTTCGCGGTACGGCATCAGTACTTCCGTCGCGTCAAAAGCGGCCATCGCGCGAGTCTAACAACTTTGTCCAACGCCCCAGAGTCCTTGTGCCTGTTGCGCCTGTCCGCGCTGGGCGATGTCACCCACGTCGTGCCCCTGGTGCGCACGCTGCAGCGCGCGTGGCCGCAGCTGACCCTGGACTGGATCATCGATGGCGCTGGCCACAAGCTGCTCGACGGCCTGCCCGGCGTGCGCTTCCACACTTACGACAAGAAAACCGGCGTGGCCGGCATGCGTGCCCTGCGCGAGCGCTTGCCCGGTCGCTTCGATGCGCTGCTGCAGATGCAGGTGGCCCTGCGCGCCAACGTGCTGTCGGCCTTCGTTCCCGCGCGACGCCGGATCGGCTATGACCGCAGCCGTTCCAAGGATCTGCATGGCCTCTTCATCAACGAGCGCATCCCCGACCGGCCCGGCATCCACGTGCTCGATGCCATCGGCAGCTTCTGCGAACCGTTGGGGCTGAAGCAGGACACCGTCACCTGGGATCTGCCGGTGCCGCAGGCCGCCTTCGACTGGGCCGCCGCGCAGTGGCCAGACGACGGCCAGCCGGTGCTGATGATCTCGCCCTGCTCCAGCCATGTCCGCCGCAACTGGTATCCGGACCGGCACGCCGTGTTGGCCGATCACGCCGCCGCGCAGGGGTGGCGCATCGTCCTGTGCGGCGGTCGCAGCGCGCTGGAGCGCGACACGGCCGACGCCATCGCCGCGCGGATGCGCGCGCCGGTGCTGGACCTGGTCGGCAAGGACACTCTCAAGCAGCTGCCCGCCTTGTTGGCGCGCGCAGATCTGGTGGTCACGCCGGACTCGGGCCCGATGCACATCGCCAATGCCATGGGCACCAAGGTGCTGGGCCTGCACGCGGCCAGCAATCCAAGGCGCAGCGGGCCGTATTCGGACGTGCGCTACTGCGTGGACCGCTACGACGCGGCCGCGCGCAAGTTCCTGGGCAAGCCCGCCGAGGCGTTGGGCTGGGGCACCAAGATCGAGTTCGACGAAGTGATGGCGCTGATCACCACCGACGATGCGATCGCCGCGTTCGAACGCTATCGCGCCGACCATCCGCGCTGAAGTCCGCGGCCCAGCCGCACACGTGGAGAGGGCCGCAAGCGCGACCCTCTTCATCCAGCGAATTGCCTCGGCGTGCGCGGCTTACGGTGCAGCGGCGCCGGAGGCGTAATCCTCGTAGGACTTTTCTTCCACATACGCCGAACCCAGCGCCAGGTTGATGTCCTTCTTGATCCGCGCGCGGGTGTCGTTCTCGAAGTACACGCTGCGGGCCAGGCGGATGAATTCGTCGTCGAACGCCTGGGCTTTCTCCTTGACCCGGATGTCGTCTTCGATCACCCACAGGCGCTCGTTGACCGCCTTGAGGTCGGCGCGCAGCTTGGCCACGTCCTGCACGGCCGCCGGATGCGCCATCCAGGTCTGATCCAGCGCGGACAGTTCCTTGCGCACGTTGGCCAGCTTGGCCGCGTCGGTCATGCGTTCGGACTTGATCTGCAGGATGGAAATCTTGTCCAGCAGTTCGCCGAAGGACACGGGGGTGAGGATTTCGGACATGATGCGCACCGCCAGGGGAAAGGCCGCAGTTTACCGGGCGCCGCTGGCAGGCGCGTCCCGCCCAGCCGCGGCACTGCGCTTGCGGAAGCAAAAAAACGAACGGCCCCTTGCGGAGCCGTTCGTGGTATTGGCGGAGAGGGTGGGATTCGAACCCACGGTACGCTTACACGTACGCCTGATTTCGAGTCAGGTACATTCGACCACTCTGCCACCTCTCCGGGTGTCGCACCGCCCGCAAGGGCGATCCCCGGTGGTCGTTCCGGGGTTGCGCATGATACGGGGCGCGCTAGCCGGCGACAAGCACCTGCGGTGGCCGGCGGATGGATGTCATCGGAAACCGCAAGGCGGTCACAGCTCGCGCTCACCTGGTGCGTGTCGTGCTTCGCTGCAGCTTGTGGGCTGTCCGCTTCCCCGCGATCATGACGTTCCCAAACACAAGCATAAGTGCGACGCAGGGTCGACATGATCGAGTTCGGACACCTCAGCCACGTCGGCCTGCGGCGCGCCCTCAACGAAGACACGTATTACGGGGACAGCGACCTGGGATTGTGGCTGGTGGCCGATGGCATGGGCGGACACGCCTGCGGTGAAGTGGCCAGCGCCCTGGCCCGCGAAACCATCGTCCGTGAGATCCGCGACGGCAAATCGCTGGGCCAGGCCATCCGCGTGGCCGACGAGGAAATCATCCGCACCTCGCGTCGCCGCAACGATTCGCTGCCAATGGGCACCACCGTGGTGGCTGCGCGCGTGCAGGGCAATCGCTTCGAGGTGGCCTGGGTCGGCGACAGCCGCGCCTACCTGTGGCGCGATGGCCAGCTGGCCCAGCTGAGCCAGGACCACAGCTACGTGCAGGAGCTGATCGCCCAGGGCGCGTTGACCAGCGAACAGGCACGCTCGCACCCGCATCGCAACGTGGTCACCCAGGCGCTGGGCGTGACCGATCCCAACCAGCTCAACGTCGAGACCCTCACCGGCGACCTGCGTCCGGGCATGCAGCTGCTGCTCTGCAGCGACGGCCTGACCGAGGAAGTGGACGACCGCGGCATCGCCGACGCGCTGCGCCAGGACGACTGCAGCGCGCAGGAGCTGGTCGACACGCTGATCGCCGCCGCACTGGATGGCGGTGGCTCGGACAACGTCACCGCGATCCTGGTCCGCTGCAGCTGACCTTTG
>JBIIHJ010000017.1:0-24782 GCA_044235875.1 Pseudoxanthomonas sp. | reverse complement strand
GTTTGGCCTGACCCGCGGCACCAGCAAGGAACATTTCATCCGCGCGGCGGTCGAGTCGATGGCCTACCAGACCCGCGACGTGCTGACCGCGATGCAGGCCGATGCGCAGATCGAACTGAAGGAGCTGCGCGCCGATGGCGGAGCGATCTCCAACGATTTCATGGCCCAATTCCAGAGCGACATCCTCAACGTACCGGTGGTACGCCCCCAGGTGGCCGAAACCACCGCGCTGGGGGCGGCCTACCTGGCCGGCCTGGCGACGGGCTTCTGGTCCAGTCGCGAAGAGATTGCCCGGCAATGGGCGGCCGACCGCGAGTTCACGCCGGCCATGCCTGAAGAGCGCCGCGAAGCGCTGTACGCTGGCTGGAAGCAGGCGGTGGAAGCGACGATGGGGTTCCGCCCGACGACGTGACCAACGCAGCGGTGCAGTGCGCGGTCAGCCTGTCATCCAGAAAAACACCGCGGCCATGCGCTTGTCCTCAAGCGTGTGTCCCCAATAGCCGGTTGCGCTGTGGATCAGGTTGGCCTGATAGAGCAGCAGTCGGTTGACCCGATGATCGATGCGCAGGTCCTCGACAAAACTGTCAGGAGGCAGGAAGCGCGTGCCCAGTGCCTCGACCAGGTTGTTCTTGGACGGTGGTGCGAAGTTGCCGCCGCGCGCGCCACCAGGCAGCCGCTGGCGATAGAAACTGGTGCCGCAATGTGCCGGCACGGCCGGGTTGAGATAAAGCACCGCGGCGTAGCGACACAGCGACCGCGCATCGGTATGCGGCCGGGCCTGGCTCTCATCGATCCCCACGACCTGCACGCAGTTGTGGTTGGAGATGGCGCCGGCCGGCGGTGAGGCCGTCCACAAGCGTTTTGCGCCCGTCGCCTGTCGCACGCGCGTCTCGACCTGTTCGAGTTCGTCCGGTTCCAGTCCCGGCAATGCGCGTAACCCCGGCCAGCTCTCGGGCCTGTAGGGATAGCCTTCGATCCAGTCGTCGCGCTGCAGGCAGCGCGCACGGACCGCCGCTGCATCCGTCAGTACATCGTCCAGCACCCAATAGTCATTGCCCTGGGTCAGGGTGCGGTACGGCAAGACCTTGGGCCGTAGCGGTGCGGTCGGACGTTGGAGCACGAAGATCCCTGCATGGTCGCCAGTGGCTTACCTTACCGCACGGTCATCTCCGGTCCCACTTCACGCCGGTGCGTCTGGCAACCAAGACACTGACCGCATGAGGATGAACTGGCCAGCGTTGCTGTGCCTCTGGGTGGGCGCGCTGTTGCCGATGGCGTCATCGGCAGCAACGCTGCCCCAGACACTGGAGGCGGCCGACACCCTGCCAACATTGCGCACCGTAATCGTGGCGCGGCATGGCACGGTGCTGGCCGAGCGTGGCTTTCATGGCGGCCGCGTGGATCGGCCGACCAACATCAAGTCCGCATCGAAGACCGTGGTCGCGGCGCTGGTCGGCATCGCCATCGACAAAAGCTTGTTGGATGGTGTCGACCAGCCGATCGCGCCGCTGCTGAAGGATGACCTTCCCGCCAAGCCCGACCTGCGCCTCTCCCAGATCACCATCGGGCATCTGCTGTCGATGCAGGCCGGGCTGGCGCGCACTTCGGGACCGAATTACGGGCGCTGGGTCGGCAGCCGCAACTGGGTGCGCGACGTGCTGGCGCAGCCGTTTGAGGATGCGCCGGGTGGCGGCATGCTGTATTCGACCGGCTCCACCCATCTGCTGTCGGCGATCCTGACGCGGGTCACCGGCAAGTCCACGCTGCAGTTGTCGAAGGACTGGCTGGGCCAGCAGCCGGGCTTTGCGATCACCGCCTGGGCGCGCGATCCGCAGGGCGTGTACTTCGGTGGCAACCAGATGTCGATGACGCCGCGTTCGCTGCTGGCCTTCGGCGAGCTGTTCCGCAGCGGCGGGCGCAGCACCGACGGCCGCCATGTGATGTCGGCGCGCTGGATCGCCGCGTCCTGGGCGCCACGCTCGCGATCTGTGTTCACCGGCGACGGCTATGGGTATGGCTGGTTCGCACGGCGCATCGGCGGGCAGGACGTACGCTTTGCCTGGGGCTATGGCGGGCAGATGCTGTACATCGTCCCGGCGCTGGACCTGGTCGTGGTGATGACCTCCGATCCCGACCAGCCTTCGGGCAGCAGCGGCTATCTGCTGGAACTGCACGCGCTGCTGGCCAGGATCATGGCCACGCCGGAACTGGCCGCGCGCTGAGCGTCACCACTGCGCCACCAGGGTCTTGAAGGGCTGCTTCAGGCGCAGGCCCTGCGCATCGAAACCACGCATGGCCTTGCCATCGACGGTGACGCTGGAGGGCGTCTGCCGGTTGGGCCAGTAGACCTTGAGCGCGCTGCCGGCTTTCAGGCCCTTGCCCAGGGTGATCGTCAGCCGCTGGCCTTCCTGCCGCGCCTGCATCGCCAGCGTGCCGTAAGCGGTTGGCAGGCCGTCGACCTTCAGGCCGGGTCCGGCCACCCACGACGGCGGCGTGCCGGGCAGTAGCGACAGTGCATCGTCGCCTTCGAACATCAACATGCCGAACAGGCTGCGCGCGTATTCGGCGCCGATCCAGGTATGCGGCATGTCACCCAGGTAGATGGCATGGCGCTTGTCCGAATAGACCACCTCGGCCAGTTCCTGCCACTGGCTGGGGCGCCGGTCGCCGACCACGTGCTTGAGCATGAACTCGGCGTCCTGCGGCCGGTCCAGGTGCACGTAGGTCAGCACGTTGCGCATCTCGTAAGGCGTGTAGGCGTACAGGGCCTGCGGATCATCGCGTTTGCGGACCTGCTCCAGATAGCGGTCGAAGGTCCTGGTCAATGCGTCGGCGGGCAGCACGCCCTGCGCGCCGGTCGGATCGAGTGCGATCGAAACGCTGGTCGGATCGCTGCCGCCCTGGTCCGCGTCGGCGGGCAGGGTATCGGTGCCGGCCCAGGCCATCGTCGCGCGGATCGAGGCGGCCAGCGCATCGTGCAGCAGCTGGTACTGCGTGCGCGCCCACTGTGCGGTCTGGTGATCGCCCCATTGCTCGGCCAGCCAAGCGCCGTCGTGCCAGCCGCGCAGCGCCCAGTAGTTGTCCCAGTAGCTGTGGGTGGGCACCGAATAGCCTTCATGGCTGATCGAGGGCGCGATGAGCCCGGCGAAGCGTTCCGGCGCCGGGCGATCGGCCTGGTAGCCGGGCACCAGGGTGCGTTCGCGCAGTTCCTGGAGGAACTTCAGCGCGCGGTTCACCTGCGGCTGGTACTCGCGCACGGTCTGCGCGCCGCCATCCAGGCGGGCGATCTCGGCCACCAGCCACAGGTACTGGCCCTGGGCGTCGTATTCCAGGTCCGAGCCGAAGCCGGTGTTGACCGAGCCGTCGTCGTTGAGGATCGGCGAGACCAGGCCGTTGTCGTGCACCGCGTGGCTGCTGTACCAGTGCAGGTAGTCGCGCGCGGTGCGGGCCATGCCCATGCGCACCAGGACCGCGGCGGTGGCCGAGCCATCGCGGATGAAGGAGCGGTTGTAGTTGCGTGGACCGGGTTGCATCGCCGGGCCGCTCTGGTTGAGCAGCATGTAGGCGGCCTGCGCACGCAACATGTCCACCAGCGAAGGATCGGGCAGCGACAGCCCGATCCTGCCCAGGCGCGTCTGCCACTGCGCGGCATTGGCCTGCGCCAGCGCGTCGAACTTCGCACCGGCCTGGGCGGCATCGCCCAGCAGCGCCTGCACGTCCAGCGCCGGTGCGGCGGGCCACTGCGCGGCCTCGACGGTCTTGGCGTCGATCACCTGGTCACCCAGGGCGAAGGCCAGCACGATGTCGCGTTGCGCGCCCGGCGCCAGTTGCACGCGATAGCCGACCAGGCCGGCGGCGAGTCCGCTGGGATCCTGCGCCTGCTGCGTGGAGGGCGCATCGCCTTGCGCAGCGAAGCGGGTGATCTCGTCCTGGCCATGGGCGCCGAAGGCGGCCACGCCGTGCAGGTCGGGCGTCCCCACGCTCTGGAACAACACCCGGCCATTGACCCGGATCGCGCCGGTGTTGCCTGCCGTGTCCACGGCGATTTGGCGGATCGGCGACATCCCGCCGTTCTGCCATGGCGGGCTGACCTGGATCGGCCGGGTCAGCAGCGACAGCGTGCCGTCCACCGGCGCGGTGCCGGTGTTGCGCAGCCGGTGGCGGACCAGCACCACCGGTGCGCCGTCGCGCTCCACCGCGATCGCCTCGCTGGTCAGCTGCAGGCCCGGCTGGGGCGACCACTGCGCCTGTGGCATCGGCATCCAGCCCTCGCGCAGCTGATGCTTGATCTCGGTCTGGGCCGTGGCCGCGGCGGCGCGGCCACTGGCGTCGCGCCAGACTGGCTGGACCAGCGGCGCGCCCTTGAAGGCTTCCAGGTTGCCGTACTCGTCGAATACCGCCTTCTGCCGCCCGGCGGGGATGCCGACCACGGTCCAGTAGACCTGCTGCATGTGCAGCGAGGAGGGAAACAGCGCTGTCTGCGGCCCGGTCGCGGCCAGCTGGTAGCGCTTCATCGGAGTCAGGAACTGCTTGGGCCCTAGCACGCGCAGCCGGGTGACGCTCGGCGCCGCGCCAGCCGCGGCCTGTGTGCTCAGGCGCAGGCCGGTGACCGTGCGTGCGGCGTCGCCGGCCAGATAGGTGGACGCGCCGAACGCCTGCGGTGCGTCGGCCAGCGGGCTCCAGCGCCCCGAGGCGTCGCGCGCTTCCAGCTGCGCACTGGCCGGCGTGCTGCCCCAGGCCACGTCCAGACCTGCCACGTCCTGCGGCTGCGGGAAGTCCACTTCCAGCGTGTAGGCGCCGCGCTGCCTGCCCAGCGCCTGTGCCGGACCGGTGCTCCACAGCGCCGCCGGATCGCCGCCGGTGGTGCCGCGGATCCGCGGCGCCTGGTCGGCGGCCAGTGGCTGGAATTCGGCGATGCCCACGCCCCAGTCGGCGGTGCGTTCCGGCGCGGCCAGGCGCAGGTAGCGGGTCTTCACCGCGGGGAACAGCACGTACTCGGTGCGGCCCGGGCTGTCGCTGGTCTGGTACACCGTGCGCCAGGCCTGGCCATCGTCGGAGGCCAGGATCAGATAGTGGTTGGCATGGCTGGTATCCCATTCGATCCGGACCCCACCGATGTCGGCGGCCGCGCCGAAATCCACCTGGAGCCAATGCCCTGGCGAGAACGGTCCACCCCAGCGCGTGGCCGGGTCGCCATCGAAGGCGCGCGAGGACGCCAGTTGGGGTGTTTCGGTGGCAGAGCTGCTGGCCTTCCACTGGCTGCGCGGGGGCAGGCCGTCGTTCGGGGCGGCCCAGACGGGCGTGCAGCAGGCCAGCAGCACCAGCAACGGCCAGCGACGCAGAGCCCCTGGCTGCGGACGGAAGGACATGGCGCGACCTCGCTGTAACCGTTATCGGCCGGCGGATCGTAGGCAGTCCGCACCCTCGGTGGCGAGCCGCAGCGCAGCATCGGTGCCGGCCCGAGGCCATGACGCCTGCCTGAACGATTCGCGCACCATGTCACGCCGCGTAACACAACCGCATCAACTCTCGTCGGCCGCTCCCGCACACTTGTCGATTGGCGCGACGCAACGGTTAGAGACTTGGCGGCAGTGGTGAAAGAAGGCTGGCGGGACGAACTGGAGCTGCAGATTCCTGCAGCGCTGCTGACGATATTGCTGATGGCGATGTTCGCCGCGGTCCTGCTGAAAACACCGATGGCACGGCTGGGACCTCTGCGCACCAGCGAACCCAGCGCAATGCGCTTGGAATTCATCCAGCGCGATCTGCCGCGCCCGGCGCCGGCGGCGACGCCCCAGGCCACCCCACCGGTGGTCAGCCGACGTCCTGCCCCGGCCAGTCCCCAGGTCAGCACGCCCATGCCGCCGACCGTCCCCGCCCAGGCTGCCCCGCAGCAGGCACCGGCCAAGGCCTTGGTGGTGACCACGCCGACCAAGCCGGCGGCCGATCAGGAATCCATCGCCAATGCCATCTACACCAGGCAGGGGCAGGTGCGCCTGCCGCCGGGCGTGGCTGCCGCGCCGCCGTCGACGCCGCCCGGCACGCCCCCGGGCATGGCCAGCGCCCGCGACCAGGCCCAGGCCAGGAATGTCCTGGAGAAGCCCAACCCGATCCATTACGAGAAGACCCGCTTCGACAAGGACTGGGCGTCCAGCGGCACGCTCGGCCAGCTGGCCGGGCAGAAGGTCGGCCGCGTGATGAAGGATCTGTTCAAGGAAAAGACCAACAGCGCGATCGCCCGCCCGCCGCCGGAGACGCGCTTCAATCCCGCCCTGGCCCAGGACCAGGCCGCCATGGGCAGCGAAGCCACCGGCGATGCCTACAAGGCCGCGCCGATCGGCTTCGAAAAAGCCCCGCAGCCCCCCGGCGAAGCCAGCAAGGCCATCC
The DNA here is from genome assembly GCA_044235875.1 of Pseudoxanthomonas sp. Lineage (GTDB taxonomy): Bacteria > Pseudomonadota > Gammaproteobacteria > Xanthomonadales > Xanthomonadaceae > Pseudoxanthomonas_A. Next base: position 18,395 of record JBIIHJ010000017.1, on the reverse strand, counting down.
GCGCCAAGCTCGAGGCGCTGCAGGGCCGCGCGTTGATGTGCAAGGACCCGCAGAAGGACACATGGCTGGGCGGTGTGCGCAAGAACCTCGCCGATCTTGAACGTAACGAGACCGCACTGACCCACGGCGCCGACATCCAGCGCGCCGAGCACTACCTGCCGCAGGCCATCGACGCGTCCTACGACCTGTCGCGGCGCGCGCTGTGGTACGCCGACAAGCGCCTGTCGTCCTGCGGGAAGTAGCGCCGGCGGGCCCTGCCGGTTGCAGCCGGTCGCAGCCGATGGGAGGGATGCACCCCATGCTCGGGTTCTTCGCCTGCCACGGGCGCCATGCATGACCTGATGGAGGTCGCACTCGGGCGGGACACAGGTCCGCCGATGGCGTGCTCTCCAGGCTGCGCCCCCGCGGCTTGCTCGAAAACCCGCAGCGCCGGCGCGACCGACTGCTCGGCGCCATCGGACTGGACGGCTGATCGCGCGCCTTACGCTCTCGGAAACAGCTTGGCCAGCTGTGCGATGGCCGCATCGGTAACCGAGCGGTTCACGGTGGTGTCGGCGTTGTTGAAGTCGCCCGGCATCTGCGCCTGCACCAGGATGCCGTCGCGACGCGGGACCACGTTGAGGTTGTGGCCGCGCCAGTACAGTCCGTAATCCACTTCGGGCTGCGGGACCAGGCGCGCGGTCTGGCCTCGCACCGGGATCACGCTCTCATCGCCCAGCAATGCGCGGGCGCCATAACCGGTGCAGTTGATCAGGGTCTTCTCGCGCAGGTCGGCGAACTGGCGCGGGCTTTGGAACTCGCGCGCCTGGAAGCTGCCGCCAGCCTGCAGGAAGTCCTCCATCAGCATCTGCGCGTACGCGCTGATGTTGAAGATCATGCCGGGATAGCGCTTGACGTACGCCACCGGAAACGGATGCTGGCTGGCCGCCAGGTCCACCCCGTGCGGGCGGATGCCGTACAGCAGCTCCGATTCCAGCGACGGGTAGTCCGGCTCGTCGTCTTCGCCACCACCACCGCCAGCGGGCTGATCAAACGGCACCTCGGACAGTACATAGCTGTCGCGCCATTCCACCGGCGCGCCGGGGAAGCCAAGCATGCGCTGGTACTGCTGGAAAGAGGTGGTGGCCATCTGCGTCCACAGCGTCCTGAAGTCCGGCGTGGCGTGCTCGCTGCTGCAGATGCGCGAGTCGGGCGTCCACTGGCCGGTGGCCATGAACGAGCGCGACATCGGCAGGGTCTCCCTGGCGTAGATGCGCACCTTCAGCCCGGCGTTCTGCGCCACGCGTGCAGTGGTGATGCCGATCGCGCCACAGCCGATCACGGCGATCTCGGTATCGCCGGTGGCCATCGCCAGGCGCACGGCCTGTTGCGCCGAGCCCCACGACAGCGACCAGCCGCTGCCGCCGTGGCCGTACTGGTGGACCACCGTGCGGCGACCGATGCGTTCGGCCTCGATCCGCGGGCCCTGGGCGCGGAAGGGCCGCGTGCAGACGGTGATGGCGACGACGCGATCGGCACGCGCCTTGATCGGCGCCAGCGGCGCTGGCGCAGCGAACGGCAACTGGCCCAGCGGCGCGGCCGCTGGATCACGCGCAGCCGGGTTGGCAGGCGTCTGGGCCAGCAACTCGCCGCACCCGGCGAGCGTGGCCAAGGCGCCGGCCTGGCGCAGGAATTGACGACGGTGCATGGACATCCTTGCGGCAGGCATCGGATCAGGCGGCACTGCGCAACGCGCTGGCCGCGTCCTTGGCCGCGCTGAGCGCGGCATCGGCGCGCAGGAACACCCGATCGGGCGATTCGCTCGCGCTTTCGGCATCGGCCGCGCCGGCCAGCAGGATCAAGCCCAGGTGCGCGGCGTGGTCGGTGGCCTGCGTGCGCAACTGCTCCAGTGCGGCCTGCGTGTCGCGGCCCTGCAGCACGGCGATGAATTCGCCGCTGCCGGTAACCCGGTCCAGCGTGTCGCCCTGGCCGTCGCGCAGCGCGCTGGCCAGCTGCTGGTCCAGCTGGGACAGCGCCTTGTCCAGGCCGCGATCGCCCAGCCGCTGCGCTGCGCCGGCCAGGTCCTGGATCTCCAGGATCGCCACGGTGTAACCGGCCTGCGCCGCGTCCGTTGCCTCGACATTGGCAACGGCTGTCTGCAGCATCGAGGCGACAGCCAGGCTGTGCGCCTGGCCGCGGCTGTCCAGCAGTGCCATGGTGATGCGCGACAAGGCCTTGAGAGCTTCACGCTGGTCTTCGCTGAGCTCGCGCGGTGTGGTGTCTACCACGCAGACCGTGCCGATCGGCTGGCCACCGGGCGTGACCAGCGGCATGCCCGCATAGAAGCGCGCGCCGAGGTCGCCGGTCACCAGCGGGTTGTTGGTGAAGCGGTCGTCCTTCTTCAGGTCGGCGACTTCAAACAGGGTCTCCGGCGCCCGGATGGCGTGATCGCAGATAGCGACGTCGCGTGGCGTTTCGTTGGCTTCCAGGCCGACGCGCGCTTTGAACCACTGGCGGTCGCGATCAAGCATCGACACCAGCGCGATCGGCGTGCCGCACACCGCGGCGGCAACGCGGACCACGTCTTCGTAAGCGCCCTCGGGCAGGCTGTCGACCACACGCAGGCTGTCGAGCGCGTGCTGGCGGGTGGCTTCGTCCAATGGCGTCGAACTTGAATCGTTAGGCATACGGGCATCGCACGTTGGGGGACCCCGCCAAGCTTAGGCCACGCATGAACCTCGACGCGAGCGCATGCGTGCGCCGGGCCGTTCTCGCCGTGGATCAGTCATGCAACCTGGGACGCCAGTCCCGCGCGCGGCCCTTGGGCGTGTTGTCAAGCACGGTCCATAACGGCATCAGGTTCGGCATGGCGCGCGGGTCCTGGCCGAGTGCGACAGCATGGCCAGGGCCACGCGCCGCTGGATGTCCTGCGCTCGGCCGTTTCAGACAGCCAGCAGCGGTGCACATCGGAGAGTGCTGTGTGCGCTGCAGGCGAACATGTCGCTATCGATCAGTGCGGCGGATCGTCGCGTCGCCGCGGCAGCGCGCGACGGTCGCCGTACCAGAAGTCCAGGCGCTCGCGCGAGCGCAGCAGTCCGCGGCCATGGCGGGCCAGCGCCAGGAACAGCTTGAGGTGTTCCCAGGCGCTGAACGTCTGCAGCTTGCGTGGGGAAGTCCAGGCGATCTCGCGCAATAAAACGAAGCGGCCCAGCCGCGCCAGCGCGCGGCTCATCGCCACGTCCTCGCCCGCGTAGAAACGCCGATCGAAGCCGCCGGCCGTATCGAAGGCCTGCCGTGTACAGAACAGGAAACACCCCGGCGCGATCCGCGCCCAGCGCAGCAGCGTGCCCAAGAACGCCTCGCCGATCCGCACATGCCAGGCGACCGGCCGCTGCAGGCGGACCCGTGCACCGCCGCCGATCGCGCCCGCCTGCAGCGCCTGCACGGCCGCGCGCAGCAGGGCGGCATCCACATGGGTATCGGCATCGACGAAGCAGAGCATCGTGCCGCGTGCGCTAGCCGCGCCTGCGTTGCGCGCGGCGGCGATGTGTCGTGCATCGATCGTCAGCACCTGCACGCCCGCCGCGGCCGCGATGGCAGCCGTGGCGTCGGTGGAGGCGTCATCGACGACGATGATCTCGGCCTGGATCTGCGCCTGGGCGATGGCCTGCTTGAGCACCATCAGGGTCTGCGCGAGCAGGCGCGCTTCGTTGTGGGCGGGAAGGATCAGCGACAGCATGCCGACAGCGTGGCATGCGCCCGGGCAATGGCGCGTCGTTGCCAGCGTGCACAGCAGAACGCCGGGACAGGCCCGGCGTTCGCTTGGTGGATCAACGGCGCTGGATGATCAGCTGATCGTGCCCAGTTGGGTCAGCTCGCGGGCGAGTTCGGCATGGCGGCGCTGGCGCCCCATTTCGCGCATGATGCGGATGTCTTCGTGACGCAACGGGCGACGGGCCACCACGCGCTGCTTGTAGTCCAGGATCTCCGGATAGACGCGCGCGTATTCCAGGGCTTCCTGGATCTGCTCGACCGAATCGCTTTCCGAGGTAACCGGCTCGCGTGCGGAAAATGCGGTCACCCAGCGCGACAGTCCTGCCTTCTGGTCGAAGACCTGCGCGATCAGCCAAAGTACGAACAGCATCGCCAGCCAGATCAGCAGCACCAGCACGATCTTGGGGAAGCTGGGGTTGTAACTGTGCTCCCAGAGGTTGTCGGCGATCACCGCAAGCGCAGTGAGCGAGGCGCCGAGCCACACCATGACCGACAGCGCCAGCCACTGGCCCTTGGCGATGTCAAGCAGATGGATTTCGTGTTCGATGCCGCGGTCGGTCTTGCTCAACCAGTACGCCGCCTGCTGGTTGAGCGGCTTGCGGTGCAGCTCGTTGTCGCCGATCAGCAGGTTCAAACCCTTGAACAGGTCACTCATATACGGAGCCTCGCGGTGGCTGGGGGGCGGATCGCTTGCGCGCGCCGCTTTCCGGCAGCATAAGCCTGCTGCCTGCATACGTTCCGTGAGACCAAGGTCGAAGACGAATCGGCCGGGCTTGACCGTGAATGTTGCGTTGCAGCGTTTTTCACGTGGCGATAAGCCGACTCATCCGAAAGTCGAATGCGCCTCCCTCCCCCACGGAAGCCCTCCCATGAGCCAGAAAGTCCATCGGCGCGATGACGCCGCGTGCATCATCGTCAATATCGATCAGGAACGGACGTTCTGGAAGTCGCATTACGGCGACCTGCCCTGCACCCAGGCGGGGGACGGGTTCGAGGCCTGCTGGCCGCTGCTGGTACGGGCGTATCACCTCTATCTGCACCACCCGCACGTCGGCCGCGATGTCGGCGCGGTGATGTACGCCAACGCGCCCGAGATCCTGGCGCTGGGTCTGGACTCCACCATGGCAGGCCGGATCTTCAGCCGGGTCATGGATCGGATCCATCGGGCCACGGTGCGGCTGGAATATCCAAATACCGTCCGCGCCTGACTTATCCAACCCTTGCTGAGGCCGGATGCCGTTCAGGCTTCGGGCGCGGACTGGGGTCAATATGTGACGTCTGTCGGGGTAAGCGGGGAATTTAACCTTTATTTCACGCTAACGTCGACGTGAAGGTCACAACTGCGCTGCAAGCCTTGTGTCAGGGCGTCGAGCCTTGGGATTGGAACCACATGAGCTATCAGCAAGAGGACAACGAGCGCGCCGTCATGATCGATATCGACCGTGAACGCGATTACTGGCGTCGGCAATACGAGCACCTCCCGCGTGCTTCGCAGCATCGTTCGTTCGAACTTTACTGGCCGGCATTGTCCAGCGCCTATGACGTGTACCTCAATCATCCACACACCGACCAGGACACCGGCTCGGCGCTCTACGCCAACTCGCAGGCGGTCCGCACCCGCGGGCTGACGCTGGAAGAGGCGCGCGCGGTGTACGCCGAAGTCTGGCAACGCATCAAGGGTTGAGTGCAACGCACCCGACGCCTGCGCGACGCGCCGGCGGACCGGTGATCAAGGCGCCCATGAGGCGCCTTTTTCATTGCGGCTTGGAGTGCGTGCGATGGCCTGTACGCGGAGGATCGCATGCAGCGCGCGCCGGCCGGCGCTGCGCGTGGCAGCGCCAGCGTCGGCCTGCCCAGCGCAGCCCGTTAGGATGGCGACATGTCTCTCATGCGCGCGCTTGTCCGTCCTGCCACCCAACCCATCCGGCGTTGGGTGCTGGGTGCCTTTCCACGTGGCCAGTCCGGGTTGGACTACGACCAGCCAGTGGGTGATCCGGGGCTGTTCGGGCCGGACAGCGTGACCTGGCGCATCCATGGCGATTTCCCCGGGATGCTGGCCGGCGGCTTGTCCGCGCTGATGCTGCAGGCGCTGCATCCGCGGGCGTTGGCCGGCGTGTACGACCATTCCAATTTTCGCGAAGACCTGGTCGGGCGGTTGCGCCGGACCACGGCGTTTGTCGCGGGGACCAGCTACGCGCCGACCCTGCAGGCCCAGCAGCTGATCGCGCGGGTCCGGGGCATCCATCTTCGGGTCCGCGGTCATACGCCCACCGGCGAACCCTATGCCGCGGATGATCCAGCACTGCTGACATGGGTGCATGTGACCGAGGCCCATGGCTTCCTGCAGGGCTATCGCATGTATTGCCAGCCGGTGCCCGAGGCGACGGCCGACCGCTACTACGATGAAGTGCGCCGGGTCGCCGAAGCACTGGGCGCCCAGGCCGTGCCTGCGTCCCAGGCACAGGTGCATGCCTATTTCCAGGCGATGCAGCCGCAGCTGCGTTACGACGCGCGCTCGGCCGAAGTGATGGCGGTGCTGGCCGGCATCCGGTTACCGGTCCCGGTCGCGGGAGTCTCGCGTGAGCTCTTCCTGGGTGCGGGGGCAGCGGTGTTGCCAGGATGGGCGATACCGCTGCTGGCGTTCGACCGGCGCCAGCGGGCCAAGGCCAGCGTGGCGTCCACCAGCCTGCGTGCGATGGCGCCGCTGTTCCGGGCGGCACTGACCGATGGCGTTTCCGCGCGGGCCTGTGCCCGGATGTCGGTGCCGCACGCGCAGTTGCGCGACTGGCCCGGGCTTCCGACATGAAGGCCTGGCAAGGTGCGGTTGGCGTCAGCGTGAGCCGCCTTGCCGGCCTGGCATGCCAATGGGCCGTGCATGCGACACTCCGTTCATGAACAGCGTATGCTCGGCCAAACCGACGTCCCCCGCGGAGTGGGGTGCGGAGGCGTCCGGGCTTCCTTGAAGGGGGGAGGCGGGGAACCCGTCTAAGTGCGCCAACATGGATCGTCTCGATTCACGACATCGCCCATTCCACTCCGTCGCGCAGGCGCGCACGGTGCTGCGTTTCGGCCTGGTGTTGGCGTTGGCCCTGGCAGTGGGGTTGGGCTGGTGGGTGATGAACGACCGGGTCAACCGCCTAGAGAGTGCCGAGCGCCAGAGCCAGGCGCTGGTCGCCGGACTGGAGCGGGTCATCACCCTGGAATTGCGCAACATCGAGCGAGCCATGGTGGGCATCGCCAGCGATGCCCAGCAACTCATGGCCACCGTGCCCCGCCAGGCGCCTGCACTGATCAGCCAATCCATCGCCGGGGTCGTATCGCGCCATCGTGAAATCCAGAGCATCGTGCTGGTCGATCGCAACGGCGTGGCGCTGACCGATGGTCAGGGCGACCCGACGTTTGCCAAGTGGATCGGAACGGCCGCACAAGGCCAGGGCAGCAGACTGCGGTTTGGTCGTCCGCAGACCGTGGCCGGCGGACAGTGGGTGCTGCCGATCGCGATGTCCATGTCCAGCGATGGGGGTGCCACGACCCACTGGCTGTTGACCCGTCTGTACACCGATGAGCTGCAGGCCATGGTGGATGGCCTGGACACCGGTCGCGATGGCCTGGCGAGCATCGTCGGGCCGGGCGATCTGTTGCTGGCGCGCAGCCTGCCCAGCAAGACCAATATCGTCGGCCTGCACGTGGCCGGCGCTCGTCCTGAAGAAGTGGCCGGGGCGCCTGGCATCCCCGAGCGCACCAGCGAAATCGACGGCCTGCGTCGGGTCGTAGCGGTGCGGATGCTCAGGGCATACCCGATCCAGGTGTGGGCCGGGCTTTCCACCCGCCAAGCGCTAGTGCCGTGGCTGCGCTTTGTCTGCATCGCCGTGCTGTTGTACCTGTTGTACTGGGCGATGCTGCTGGTGATGCTGCGCGCGGTGCGAGGTGCCGATCGCGACCAGCGCGACCTGCTCCACCAGATGCAGCGCAACAGCGAACACCTGCGCCTGGCTCAGCACACCGGCAAGGTTGGCGCCTGGGCAATGGAGCAGGGGAGCGGGCACCTGGCCTGGGGCGGCGATATCAGCCACATGTTTGGCCTGGGCAGCGAGGAAATCGCGTCGCTGCGCAGCTTCGGTCGTCACGTGCACGTGCAGGACCGCGGCATGCTGCTGCAGCGCTTCATCAGCGCCTGGCGCAGCCGCAGTGCATTCTCCAGCGAGTTCCGCCTGGTGGACCACAATGGCGGCGAGCGTTGGGTGGTGGCGCGCGGGGGCGTGGTCCATGACGACTCCGGCCACGTGCGCATGACCGGCACGCTGGTGGACATCAGCGAGCGCATGGAGGCGATGTCACGCGTCACCGATGCCGAGCGCCAGTTCCGCCTGATCTTCGACCGCAATCCGCTGCCGTTCTGGGTGCATGACGCGCGCAGCCTGCGCTTCCTGGAAGTCAACCGCGCCGCCTCGCTGCAGTACGGATTCAGCCGCGAGGAGTTCCTGACCATGCAGCTGCGTGACATCTGTCCCGGTGGCCTGCCCGAGACCAGCGGCCTGGTCCAGGGCGCGGCGGCCGGTTTCGACGATGCCCATGTGTCGCAGCACCGCCGCAAGGATGGCTCGACCCTGCAGGCACGCATCCATGGCAGCGAGATCCGTTTTGGCGGACAGGATGCGCGACTGGTGCTGGCCGAGGATGTGTCCGAGCGCCTCGAGTACGAAAAGGAACTGGCCTACCGTGCACGGCACGATCAGACCACCGGCCTGATCAACGTGCAGACGCTCAGCGATCGCCTGGACCATGGACTGTCCCCCGGCTATCAGGTCGTCTATCTGCAGCTGCGCGGCTTGCAACCCATCCGCGATTCGCTGGGCCGGGAAACCGCCGACAACGTGCTGCGCACCCTGGCCGCGCGCCTGCAGCAGTGGGCCGATGACTTCGGCCTTGCCGCGCACCAGCCCGACGAGGATTTCGTGCTCGCGATCCTGCGCCCGCTGCAATCGGCCGCGGCGCTGGAAGCGGCCATCGAGGCGGTGCGCGAGCCGATCGGCGACAGCGACGGCTCGATGCAGCGCCTGGATGCGCGCTTCGGCCTGGCCGAGGACGACGGCAGCGGCCAGCGTGCCGAACGCATCATCGACAACGCCGCGCTGGCGGCGCACGCGCTGGAGTCGGCGGCCTTCGAGATCGCCCGCTACGACGGCGCGCTGGCCCGTCGCTACAGCGACCGCCTACGCCTTGCTGGGCGCCTGCGCACGGCGATCGAGCAGAATGAATTCGAGTTGCACTTCCAGCCGATCGTGCGCGTGGCCGATGGCAGCGTGGCCGCACTTGAAGCGCTGGTGCGCTGGCCGCAGCGCGATGGCAGCCAGATCCCGCCCAATGATTTCATCCCGCTGTGCGAGGACACCGGCCTGATCGTGCCGCTGGGCAACTGGATCCTGCGCCGCGCTGCCCAGGCCCAGGCCTGGCTGCAGCGACAGGGCTGTGGCGACCTTCCGATCGCGGTCAACGTCTCGGCGGTGCAGATGCTGCAGGCCGATCTGTCCGGCGAGCTTGAAATCGCCTGTGCCCAGGCCGGGATTTCACCGCGCGCGCTGCACATGGAGCTGACCGAGACGGTGGTGATGAACCGCCCCGAGCAGGGCATGGCGATGATGCAGCGCCTTCGCGATGCCGGGGTGTGCATCTCGCTGGACGATTTCGGCACCGGCTTCTCTTCGATGTCCTACCTGCGACACCTGCCGTTGAGCTCGATCAAGCTGGACCGTGCGTTCGTGCGCGACGTCGACCGCGATGAACGCAATGCCAGCATCTGCAGCGCGCTGCTGATGCTGGGACACAGCCTGGGACTGGTGATGATCGCCGAGGGCGTGGAGCGGCCGGAGGAGCTGGAGTGGCTGCGCCGTCACGGCTGCGACCAGGTCCAGGGCTTCCTGCTGGGACGCCCGCAGCCTCTGGAGCTGGCGTTGCAGCGGGTGCAGGGGCTGGCCCTGCATTGAGACGCCTCAGCGGCGTTGCACCGGATCGTCGAGCTGCTGCACCTGCGCCTGGGATTGGCCGACCGTCAGGCGATGCGCGTCCTGCAGCTGTTGCAAACGCGCGGCCGACTGCTGCACGGTCAGGGCGATGGCGTCTTCGGTGCGCATGTGGGTCCGCAGTTGCGCGGGGTCGCCGAGCGCGCCCTGGACCAGAAAGACCAGTTCGCCGCTGGCGACCTGGGTGGCCTGTTCCGACAGCAGCACGTGATCCACGCGGGTCAGGCCGCTCTCATGCGCCAGTACCGCCAGGCTGGCACTGAGCCGCGCGCTGTTGTCGTCAAAGGGCCGGCCGAGCTGGGCCTCCATCTGGCGCACGCCGGTTTCGCACTGTTGATACAGCGGGTCGGCGGATGGGGCGGCAGCGGTAGGGGTGTCGGGTGTCATGGCGCGCTCCTCTCTCCAAGCGGGAGGTTCCATCCACCCGGCCGCAAGCGGCATCGTGTTCGTCCAGGGCGACCCTGTGGCCGCCGGTGGCGATGCTAAACCAGTGCTCGCGGTGAAGTGTCAGGGCTGCGTCGTCATGTTCAGCCAGGCGGCATGATGCGGTCTCACGGATTGAGACGCGGCTTGCGCAGACTCGTGCGGTGAACGTCATCGAAAAACTCGCGATCCTGGCCGATGCCGCCAAATACGATGCGTCCTGCGCGTCATCGGGCGCGGACAAGCGCCATTCGCTGGGTAGCGGCGGCATCGGCAGCACCGAAGGCATGGGCATCTGCCACTCGTACACGCCGGACGGGCGCTGCGTGTCGCTATTGAAGATCCTGCTGACCAATTTCTGCGTCTATGACTGCGTGTACTGCGTCAATCGGGTGAGCAGCAACGTGCGCCGCGCGCGTTTTACCCCCGAAGAGGTGGTCAATCTGACCCTGGACTTCTACAAGCGCAACTACATCGAAGGGCTCTTCCTCTCCAGTGGCATCATCCGCAATGGCGACTACACGATGGAGCAGCTGGTGGAAGTGGCGCGCAGCCTGCGCCAGGACCACAAGTTCGCCGGCTACATCCACCTGAAGACCATCCCGGATGCGGCGCCGGAACTGCTGGCGGCAGCCGGGCGGTATGCCGATCGCCTGAGCATCAATGTCGAGCTGCCCACCGAAGAAGGGCTGGCCGAACTGGCGCCGGAGAAGAAGGCCGGCGGCATCCGCGCGGCGATGGGCGAGCTGCGCTGGCGCATCGACGAGAACAAGGAAGCGCGCAAGGCCGAGAAGAAGCTGCGGGCCAAGCCGCCGCGCTTCGCGCCGGCTGGGCAGAGCACGCAGATGATCGTTGGTGCCGATGCGGCCGATGATCGCGCCATTCTGCGCACCAGCACCAATCTCTACGGCAACTACCACCTGCGGCGCGTGTATTACTCGGCCTTCAGTCCGATCCCGGATGCCTCCAGCCGGCTGCCGCTGCAACCGCCGCCGTTGCAGCGCGAGCATCGCCTGTACCAGGCCGACTGGCTGCTGCGCTTCTACGATTTTTCGGTGGACGAGATCGCCCCGCCGGATGCGGCCAGCGGCATGCTGGACCTGGACATCGATCCGAAGCTGGCCTGGGCGCTGCGCCATCCCGAGCGGTTCCCGGTGGATGTGAACGTGGCACCGCGCGAGCTGCTGCTGCGCGTACCGGGGCTGGGCACGCGCAATGTGGAGCGGATCATCGCCTCGCGCAGGTTCTCCAGGTTGCGGGTGGATGACCTGACCCGGCTGCGCCTGCCGATGAAGAAGGTCCTGCCGTTCCTGCAGGTGCTGGATCATCATCCACGCGCGTCGCTGGATGATCCGTTGAAGCTGCGGGCGGCGTTGGCGCCCAAGCCGTTGCAGATGGGGTTGTTTTGATCGCCGTTGGTCGCCGGGGTTGGAAACCCTTTGGATCAAAGGCGTTCGCGCCCGATAGGCGCGACTTCCCTTTGTCTTGGCAAAGAGAAGCAAAGCCGCTTCTCGCCGGGACGCACGCCGACGCTGCGCGTCGGTGCCCTGCGCTTCTCGAAGCAGGCGGCACGGCGCCCAAACTCGCTGCGCTCAGACAGGGCGCCTCTCGGTCCGCCTCCCTTTGCGATGCTCGGCGCGCTTTACGGCTCGGTCAGGTGAAGCGAAGGGCGCAAGCAGAGGCTCCGGGCAACGGCAACGGCAACGGCAAGCTGGACGTTCGTGCAGTGGCTTGGGTCTGCTGAGATGTTCGTCGCGCGTGTCGAGCCGCCGTGGGATCTGGACGCGTGGCGTGATGCGGCGCGGGCGGCGTGGTGTGCGCAGGTGGCGCCGGAGGCCATCGAGTGGAACGGGGATGCGCAGGGCAGTCTGATCGGGGGGCAGGAGGTGCTGGCGCTGACCGCCACGCGCCAAGCGCCGCGGGTGACGTCGGACTTCATGATGCTGGCCAATGCGGTGCTCTGCCATCGCGATTCGCAACGGCATGCGCTGCTGTACCGGTTGTTGTGGCGGATCGGACAGGGCGAACGTGGGCTGCTGGATCATGCGACCGATCCGGATGTCCATCGCGCCGAGGCGCTGGCCAAATCCGTGCGTCGCGATACGCACAAGATGAAGGCGTTCGTGCGCTTCCGCGAGGTGCCGGGCGAGGTGGATGCGTTCGTGGCCTGGTTCGAGCCGGAGCACTACATCGTCGAGCGGGTGGCGCCGTTTTTCGCGCGTCGCTTTGCCGGGATGCGCTGGGCGATCCTGACGCCGTATCGCAGCGCGCATTGGGATGGACAGGCGTTGGCATCCGGCCCAGGCGGCACGCGCGCCGATGCGCCGGCCGACGACGCGCGCGAAGCGCTATGGAAAACCTACTACGCCAACATCTTCAACCCGGCGCGGCTCAACCCGACGATGATGCGTTCGGAGATGCCGCAGAAATACTGGAAGCACCTGCCCGAGGCGCAACTGCTGCCGGGGTTGATCCAGTCCGCCGGCACGCGCGTGCGCGAAATGGCCGAGCGTGCGCCCGTGCTCCCGCGGCGTCGCATTCCCCAGGCGCCGGCCGTGCCCGAACCCATCGCCGACGGCTCGCTGGCTTCGATCCGCGACGCGGCGCTGGCCTGTCGCCGTTGCGAGCTGTGGCAGCCGGCCACGCGCACGGTGTTCGGTGAAGGCCCCGAAGATGCGCGCGTGGTGTTGATCGGCGAGCAGCCGGGCGACGAGGAGGATCTGAGCGGGCGCCCCTTCGTCGGTCCGGCTGGCAAGCTCCTGGATCGTGTGTTGAAGGAGCTCGGCATCGACCGCCGCACGTTGTACCTGACCAACGCGGTGAAGCATTTCCGTTTCGAGCAACGCGGCAAGCGGCGCCTGCATCGCAATCCGACCAGCAGCCAGGTCCAGGCCTGTCGTCCTTGGCTGCAGCAGGAGATGGCGCGCATCGATCCGCAGTTCATCGTGTGCCTGGGCGCGAATGCCGCGCGCACGGTGCTGGGCGGCGATTTCAGACTCATGGAGCAGCGAGGGCAATGGCGGGACATGGCCGACGGCGCACAGGCGCTGGCGACCGTGCATCCCTCCTGGATCCTGCGCCAGCCTGAAGACGCACGCCAGGGGAGTTATGCGTTGCTGAAGCAAGACCTTGGCTTGCTGGCGTCGATGCTCTCCCAGCCTGCTTGACCTGGTCTGCGGCGCAGGTAAAGCTCCGCGCTGGCATTGCAGGGACAGCAGATGTACGGGACCTTTGTGGAAGGCACCTCGCTTGGCCGGGTGTGGCGGCGTAGCTTGGGGATCGCCGCGATGGTGGGCAGTGGCGCCGGCCTGGCCGCGATCCTGCAACAGATCGCGGCGGGTGCCGTCTCCAATCCGGCGGCCTGGATTATCACGTTGGTGTTCGTCGGCGCCTACGTCGTCGGCATCACGACCGGCCTTGCGCTGATCGAAGCCTGGCCGAATGCGCCTACCTGGGGCGTGGCGTTCTGGTTGCCGCAGTCCTTGCAGGTCTACACGCCGCTCATGAGCTACCAGTTTTTCGCTCCATTCAATCTCGGGGCCTGGGCCAACGGATCGACGCGTGATGTCGGGTTGTCCTATCAGGTCGGGGCGAAATTCGCCTTCTCCCTCGGAGGCGGTGCGCCCTGGGCGGTCGGCGTGAACCTGTTCGCGCTGGGTGTTGCCTGTTTCCTGTTCACTGCCGCGCGCAGGGATGCGTCTGCACTGGCCACGCGGGAGCCTGATCAGAATCGCTCGCCGCAGGCGCCGGGCTGAAACTCAGCTTGAGACGATGCGCGCCCAGACTTCGCGGATGATGTATTCGGCGCGCGGGCGATCCAGCTGCGCGTAACTCGGCAGCAAGGCATAGCGGTCATGGATGCCTGGCCACAGCGTATCCAGCGACGCGTGCGGGTGCAGCAGATAGCTGTCGTAGGCGAACTTGATCGTCGGCTCGGCCTGGGCGAAGGTCGGGCGGCCGCCGGGTGCGGCCAGGTACTGCTCGCGCCACCAGCGCAGCTCGTGGTTGATATCGACCACGATGGCGCGTGCGCCAGCAGTGTCAGTGGGTAACGTGGTGACAAGCATGTGGTGTTCCCCGAACGCGGCGTCCCTGTCGCTGCACTTTAAAAGCGCGCGCGGTGAAGCAGGCGTCAAGCCGCGCCGGGTGTCTTTTGCGGCGCATCGATGAACAGGGCGATGCTCAGGGCACCAGTTCCAGCGAGCCGGCCTGCGCGCCGACGCGTGCGCGCACCTGGCCCATGTCGCGCACCGGGCGCACTTCGATGCAGCCAACCGCCGCCCACGGGAAGGTGCGGGCGATGGCCTCCGCCTCGTCCAGGCTGGCGGCCTGGATCAGATTGAAGCCGGCCAGCAGCTCCTTGGTCTCGGCAAACGGGCCATCGACCACGCTGGTCTTGCCGCCGCGTACGCGCACCGAGCGCCCCGTGCTGGCGGCTTCAAGCTGCTGGGAGCCCAGCAGCACGCCCTCGCGCTTGAGCTGGTCGGCGTGTTCGAAACAGCCACGCATCAGGCGGTCGTACTCGCCCTGCGGCAGCGCGTCGACCAGGGCCTGGTCGGTATGGATCAGCATCAGGAACTGCATGGAGGCTCCTTGGCGGGATGGCAGGCGTCTGGCCGCATCATGCCCCAGATGGGCGCGCCGCCCCTGATGCACTGCACCGCTGCGGCCAGCGCTGGATGACCGTTGCGAAATATTTCGGCGGCCATGTCGATCCGGGCCTGCCTGGTCCGTCGTGGTCATGAAAACCGGCGAAGGTCCGCTTCGCCCGCCGCAAGCTGTCCAGGAGTCCTGCGATGAAAGTAATGGTGATCGTCAAGGCCAGTGCCGAGTCCGAAGCCGGCGTCATGCCGCCGACCGAACTGCTGGCCGCCATGGGCCGCTACAACGAAGGCCTGGTCAACGCCGGGGTGATGCTCGCCGGCGATGGCCTGCATCCGTCCAGCCGTGGCGCCCGCGTGCGCTTCGATGGCAGTACGCGCACGGTGATCGACGGACCGTTTGCCGAGACCAGGGAACTGATTGCCGGTTTCTGGCTGTGGCAGGTGCGCTCGCTGGACGAGGCCATCGAATGGCTCAGGCGCGCGCCCTTCGATGGCGGCGTGGAGGTCGAACTGCGCCCGGTCTTCGAGATTGAGGATTTCGGCGAGGCCATGACCCCGGAGCTGCGCGCGCAGGAAGCCCGTCTACGCGATCGCACGACACATTCCTGATCCATCCCGATACGTCCATCACCAGGAGCCACACCATGCACGTCTCACCGTATCTGTTCTTCAACGGCAACTGTCGCGAAGCGATGGCCTTCTACGCCCAGACCCTCGGCGGCGAGGTTGTGGCGCTGTTCACCGTGGACCAAGCGCCGCCGGATGCCAGGATGCCGGGCATGCCCGACGATGCCGTGATGCACGCGATGGTCGTGGCCGGCGGCGTCACCTTGATGGCCTCCGATGCCTGCCCGCCGGATCAATACAAACCGCCGCATGGCATCACGGTCAGCCTGCAGCCGGACAGCGTCGAGGCCGCCGAGAAGATCTATGCGGCCATGGCCGAAGGGGCGCAGGTGCAGATGGCGTTGGGACAGACTTTCTGGTCCAAGGCCTTTGCGATGTTGACCGATCGCTTCGGCACGCCGTGGATGATCAACGTGCCGGCAGAGCCGGCGTGATTCGCGACCTTTACACACCAAGGATGAAGCCATGAGCACCCAGATCTTCGTCAACCTGCCCGTGCGCGATCTGCCCAAAGCCAAGGCGTTCTACACGGCGCTGGGTTACGCGATCAATCCCCAGTTCACCAACGACGATGCGGCCTGCGTGGTGGTCAGCGACACCATTCACGTGATGCTGCTGGTGCATCCGTTCTTCCGCACGTTCACGCCGAAGGACATCTGCAATACCTCGACTCACACCGAGGCGATTCTGTGCCTGTCGGCAGACGATCGCGAATCGGTGGACGCCTTGGTGGAGCGCGCGCTGCAGGCCGGGGGAAGCGCGCCCAAGCCTACGCAGGACCTGGGTTTCATGTATGGCCGCAGCTTCACCGACCTGGATGGCCACCACTGGGAAGTGATGACCATGCTGGGCGCACCGCCGCATTGATCCGATCCGTTCGCTGCACCCCAACCGCAGGAGACTGACATGGCTTACATCGATGGCTACGTGCTGCCCGTCCCGCAGGACAAGCTGGCGGCCTATCGCACGCTGGCGCGCAAGGCGGGCAGGATATGGATCGAACACGGCGCGCTGGAATACGTTGAATCGGTCGCTGACGACGTCAAGCCCGGCAAGCACACCTCCTTCCCGCAGGCGGTCAAGCTCAAGCCAGACGAAGTGGTGATCTTTTCCTTCATCAGGTTCACCTCGCGCGCGCACCGCGACAAGGTCAACAAGCTCGCCATGAACGACCCGCGCCTGTCCTGCATGGGGCCGGACGGCATGCCCTTCGACGGCAAGCGCATGTTCTGGGGCGGCTTCAAGCCCATCGTCAGCCTGTGAACCGCGGAGTGCGCGCATGAAGCTAGTGGTCAGCATGTTCGTCACGCTCGATGGCGTGGCCCAGGCGCCGGGCGGCCCGGACGAAGACCGCAGCAACGACTTCGCGCATGGCGGCTGGTCGGTGCCTTACTGGGACCAGGCCATGGTCGATGTACAGGTGGCCTGGATCGACACGCTCGATGCGCTGTTGCTGGGGCGCGGCACCTGGGAGATCTTCGCCGCGCACTGGCCGCACGTGGGCGAGGAGGATCCGATCGCCGCGCGCTTCAACCGCGTGCCCAAGCACGTGGCCAGCCACACGCCGCTGGCCGCGCGCTGGGTGGGCAGTACGCGCCTGGACGCGGACGTGCCGGCCGCGGTCGCCGCGTTGAAGGCACAGCCCGGCCAGCAGTTGCAGGTGCACGGCAGCCCCGGCCTGGTGCGGGTGCTGCTGCGCCATGGATTGGTGGACGAACTGCGGCTGTGGACCTTTCCGTTGGTGTTGGGGCAGGGCAAGCGATTGTTCGGTGCCGGCACGATGCCTGCGGGCATGGCCCTGCTGGACACGTTGACGTTCGAGACAGGCGTGGTCTTCCAGCACTACGCCGTTGGCGCGCCGACAGGCTATTGCGCCTTCATGCGGGAAACGCCGCCGCCGGAGACGCTGCAACGACAGCTCGGGATCGCGGAGACCCCGCGATGAATGCGTTGCTCTCATGGCAACAGGGCTGAGCATGTCGCCCACATCGCCCAGCCAGCCAGCGACCCGCGACGTTGAGGCCTTCATGGCAACGCTGGCGCATCCACTCAAGCCGGTGGTGCAAGCACTGCGCGGCATGTTGCTCGGCCTGGACCCGGCGATCGGCGAGGCGATCAAATGGAATGCGCCCAGCTTCCACACCACCGAACACTTCGCCACGCTCCACCTGCGCAAGCCGCAGGCGGTGCAGGTCATCCTGCACCTGGGGGCCAGGGCGCGACCCGGCACGACCGTACAGGTAGACGATCCGGCCCATCTGCTGACCTGGCGCGATCCGCAGCGGGCGACCGTCTTGTTCGCCAGCATGGAGGATCTGCGCGCACGGCAGGCGGCCTTCGCAGCGGTGGTGCGGCAATGGATGGCGCAGGTCTGACCCATGCTGCAGCGCGTTTGCCATTGCCGCCCGCCGGTGGTTTGATCCCGCCCCATGGCCGCAGACGTCCGCCGCACCATCGATACGCTCTGGCGCATGGAATCGCCCAAGGTGATTGCCGTGCTCACGCGGATGCTGCGCGACGTGGACCTGGCCGAGGAGCTCGCCCAGGATGCGCTGGTTGCGGCCCTGGAGCACTGGCCGCGCGATGGCCTGCCCGACAATCCGGCTGCCTGGCTGACCGCGACGGCCAAGCGCCGCGCCATCGACCGGCTGCGCCAGCGCCAGCTGCACCAGCGCAAGCACGAGGAGGTCGCCTACGAACTGGAAGGCCAGGTCGTGCCTGGGCCTGACAGCAGCGCGCAGCTGGACGATGCCATTGGCGATGACCTGCTGCGGTTGCTGTTCATCGCCTGCCATCCGGTGCTGTCGGCCGAGTCGCGCGTGGCGCTCACCCTGCGCCTGCTGGGCGGGCTGTCCACTGACGAGATCGCACGGGCCTTCCTGCAGCCCGAAGCCACCGTGGCCCAGCGCATCGTCCGCGCCAAGCGCACGCTGGCCACCCAGCGGGTCGCCTATGAGGCACCGCAACG
>JBIIHJ010000178.1:0-7652 GCA_044235875.1 Pseudoxanthomonas sp. | reverse complement strand
TCGCACGTGCTGATGGATGCCAGTCCCAAGGCGCGCGGACTGGAGAACTTCGCCGCCTTGCCTTCCAGGTTGTGGGAAGCGGTGACCGGCGGCGCCGGGAGCGCCGCGCTGCTGGTGGGCTTGAGCACGATCGCGATCATGGTGGGCTGGGAAAAACTGCGGCCGGCCAGGCTGCGCTTCGTGCCCGGCGCGCTGTTGGCGGTGGTGGGCATCACCGCGGCGGTACAGTTCATGGGCGTGCAGGTGAAGAAGGTCGACGTGCCGGCCAACCTGTTCTCGGCGGTGAGCATCCCGGGCTGGTCGGACTTGCTGGGCGTGTTCGACACCACGTTGCTGGTGTCGGCACTGACCTTCGCCTTCATCGCCAGCGCCGAGACGCTGCTGTCGGCCGCCGCGGTGGACCGCATGCACACCGGTGCGCGCACCCGGTACGACCGCGAACTGGCCGCGCAGGGCGTGGGCAACATGGTGTGTGGCTTCCTGGGCGCCTTGCCGATGACCGGCGTGATCGTGCGCAGTGCAGCCAACGTACAGGCCAATGCCGCCACGCGCATGTCCACCATCCTCCACGGCGGCTGGCTGCTGGTGTTCGCGATGCTGCTGCCGTGGCTGCTGAGGATGGCGCCGGTGGCGTGCCTGGCCGGCATCCTGGTGTTCACCGGCATCAAGATGATCAACCTCAAGCAGGTCAGGGACCTGGCAGCGTATGGACGGGGGACGGCGGCGGTGTACATCGTGACCACCGCGGCGATCGTGGCCACGGACCTGCTGACCGGGGTGATCGTCGGCTTCGCGCTGTCGCTGTTCCGCCTGTCGCTGCAGTCCTCGCGATTGAAGGTGGACGTGCACGAGCCCGAAGGCGAGGGCAACCGCCTGGTGCTGTCGCTGGACGGTTCGGCCACGTTCCTGCGCGTACCGGAAATGGCGCGCACGCTCGAGCGCGTCCCGCCGGGCCGTGAGCTGCACCTGGATGTGAGCAAGCTGCGCCATGTCGACCACGCCTGCCTGGAACTGCTGCGCGACTTCGCCCGCAACGCAGCGTCGCGCGGCAATGCGCTGGTTGTGGACTGGCAGGCGCTGGGTACGCGCACCGAAGGCACCAGTCCGGCGCGGGTGGGGCTCAACCCGGCCTGAGCGGCGTAGCCATCCGCGCCCGGAGTCGTCCCCGGCCGCCGGTGGCTTTGCTCTTCTGTAGAGCGGAGCTTGCTCCGCTGCTCTTCTTCCAGCGCGCTACGAAAGCTCCAGCGGAGCAAGCTCCGCTCTACAGGGACACGGCGAGATCAGGCTGCTTTGCTCAGCGCGGCTGTGCGCTGCCCGGCGTCTTGTCCTTGAACCGGCAGATGTCGCGGATCACGCACTGCGGGCAGTCCGGCCTGCGTGCCTTGCAGACATAGCGCCCATGCAGGATCAGCCAGTGGTGCGCGTTGTAGAGATACTGCGCCGGGATCACCTTGACCAGCCTGTCCTCGACCGCGCGCACGTCCTTGCCCGGCGCCAGCCCGGTGCGGTTGGCGACGCGGAAGATATGCGTGTCCACGGCCATGGTGGATTGGCCGAAAGCGGTGTTGAGCACCACGTTGGCAGTCTTGCGGCCGACGCCGGGTAGGGCTTCGAGCGCTTCGCGCTGGCGCGGAACCTGGCCGCCATGCTGCTCGACCAGGATCTTGCAGGTGGCGATGACGTTCTTGGCCTTGGCATTGAACAGGCCGATGGTGGCGATGTAGCGCTTCAGGCCTTCTTCGCCCAGATCCAGGATCGCCTGCGGCGTGTCGGCAACCGGATACAGCTTGCGCGTGGCCTTGTTGACGCCCACGTCGGTGGCCTGCGCCGACAGGATGACCGCGATCAGCAGTTCGAACGGCGAGGTGTATTCCAGCTCGGTGGTCGGGTTGGGGTTGAGCTCGGCCAGGCGCGAGAACAGCTCCTGGATCTCCGCGCGCGTGAGCGTGCGGGAGCGGCGTACGGCAATGTCAGTCATGTGGCGGAACGCTCCGCGGCGCGTGCCTTGGCGCGTGCGAGCGCTGCGGCGACCGCGGGCGGCAGCGCTGGTGTCGGGGCAGCCGCCGCCGTCGCGGGCGGCGGTGCCGGCGCCCGCTTGGCCTGTCGTTCCGCCGCACGCCGCGCTAGGCGCACGCTGCGAGCGCGATAACGTTCACGCGCTGCCCAGTTGGCACGCAGGCGGATCTGTTCTGTGGCCACACGCTGGGCCGCTTCGCGGCACTGGGCACAGGCGTGTGTGACCTCTGCGTCCATCAGTCCGGCTTCGATCGCCGCGTCGATGGCGTCATTGGCCAGTAGCGCGGCGAGCGCACGCAGCTGGGCGCAGTCGTGCGGCGCGGTTTGCAGCGCGTCCATCAGTGACCTTCGAACTGCGGCTTGCGCTTGCCCAAAAATGCGGCCGTGCCTTCGCGCATGTCGGCCGTGGCGAACATCAGGCCGAACTGCGCGCCTTCGAACTGCAGGCCTTCGCCCAGTGCGCATTCGCCGCCGTGGATCACCGATTCCAGGATCGCGCGCAATGCCAGCGGCGCGGCGGTGGCCAGTTGCGCGGCCAATGCATCCACCCGTGCATCCAGCGCATCGGCGGCGACCACGTCATTGACGATGCCCAGCGTCAGCGCACGGGCGGCGGTGATCGGCGCGCCCAGCAGGCAGAGTTCCAGCGTGGCCGCGCGCCCGGCCAGGCGCAGCAGCCGCTGGGTACCGCCGAAGCCGGGAATCAGGCCGAGGTTGATTTCCGGCTGTCCGACCCTGGCCGTGTCTGCGGCGATGCGTAGGTGGCAGGCCATCGCCAGCTCCAGGCCGCCGCCGAGCGCGAAGCCATTGACACGTGCGATCACCGGCTTGGTGCAGGTCTCGATGTTGCGCATCAGGGCCTGGCCTCGCAGGCCGAAGTCGCGTCCGGCCATGGCGTCCATGTCGGCCATCTCGCTGATGTCCGCGCCGGCGACGAAGGCCTTGGCTCCGGCGCCGGTCAGCACGATCACCCGTACCGACGCCTCGGCCTGCGCTTGGTCGAAGGCTTGGATCAGGGCCGCGATGGTCTGTGCGTTGAGGGCGTTGAGCTTGTCCGGGCGGTGGACGGTGATCCGGCGCACGGCGCCCGAATCTGCGATCAACACGGAAGGTTCGGCCATAAAAAGCTCTTATTTCGTAAATAAAATGTAAAGCCGGAACTTTCTGTCGCCGGCACCAGTCAATGCCCGCGATGCCTCACTGGCTGTTAAGTCCGGCCGGGGCTATCCTAGCGCGTCAACCTGGGTCGCCCGTCGCGGGCCCATCCTCAAAACCCTGGAGGTTTGTAAGACATGAAGTTGCGTTTGCTTTCTGCCAGCGTGCTGGCCATGACCCTGGCCGCAGGCACCGCTGCCGCACAGACCTCGCCTGCCGCCTCGGCTTCCACCGCCGCCCCCGACCGCAATGCGCTCAGCTACGCCCTGGGTTACGACCTGGGCCGCAACCTGATCGAGAGCGGCGAGTCCATTGACCTCACCACCGTGCAGAAGGCAATCCAGGAAGGCTATGCGAAGAAGGAACCGACCGTGCCGGTCGACCAGCTGCGCAATGCCGTCCAGCAGATGGAGAGCCGTCAGCAGGCCAAGGCCAAGGCAGCCTTCGACCAGGCCTCGGCCGCCAACAAGACCAAGTCCGATGCCTTCCTGGCGCAGAACAAGGCCAAGGCCGGCGTGCAGACCCTGCCGGGTGGCGTCCAGTACCGCGTGGTTGAAGCCGGTAGCGGCTCCAAGCCGACCCAGGCTAGCACCGTGACCCTGCAGTACAAGGGCTCGCTGTCCGACGGTCGTACCTTCGTCGATACCTTCAGCCCGCAGCAGGGCCAGACCACGGCACCGCCGCCGGCCAGCCTGAAGGTCAGCGAGATCCCGCTGCAGGGCCTGCGTGATGCGCTGGTCCAGATGCCGTCGGGCTCGCGTTGGGAAGTGACCCTGCCGGCCGACAAGGCCTACGGCAACACCCCGCAGTCGCCGATTGGCCCCAACCAGGCCGTCGTGTTTGACGTCAAGCTGATCAGCGTCAAGTAAGTCGCTGCTTCATGCATGACCTGATGATGCGCCGGCCTGTCCGGCGCATCGTCGTTTACGGCTTCTCTTTTTTTGCAAGGATGTTCTTCGCATGTCCGTGGCCCCGCTTTCCGCCCTTTCGCCCTGCATCGGTGTCTGCAGGATGCGCGGCGATGGCGTCTGCGATGGTTGCCTGCGCACGCTGGACGAGATCGCGGCGTGGTCGCAGATGGGCGATGATGCCCGCAAGGTCCTGATGGAACGTCTGCCCGGTCGCGCGCGCATGCCCCACACCCTTCGCAACCTGCTGCCCGAACACGACGTGCTGGCGCGCGCGTTGCATCCGCTTGATGCCACGCCGTCCAGCGAAGGCTGGAATCGCGACGAACTCGAAGGCCTGCTGGCCGGGCACCCGGTCGCTGCAGCCGCCGTCCTGGCCGGGCTGGTCCCGCGCAGCGAAGGCACCACGGTGCTGTTGACCCGGCGCCATGACGGCTTGCGCAATCACGGCGGCCAGGTGAGTTTTCCCGGTGGGCGCGTCGACGCCGGCGATGTCGATGCGGTGGCTGCCGCGCTGCGCGAAAGCGATGAGGAAATCGCGTTGGCTCGCAGCCAGGTGCAGCCGATCGGCCTACTCGACACGCTGGCCACGGTCAGCGGATTTCTGGTCACGCCAGTGGTGGCGGTGGTCGATCCGGCCTTCGTGCCGGTGCCCAATCCCGGCGAGGTCGCCGAGGTCTTCGAAGTGCCCCTGGATTACCTGATGGCGCCGCAGAACCTGCGCACCGTCGAACTTACATTCAAGGGTCGCCAGCGCACCGTGCTGGAATATGACTGGGCCGAGCAGCGCATCTGGGGCGCGACGGCTGCGATTCTCTATAACCTTCGCCGCCGCCTGGAGGCCGTCGCATGAACTGGACCACGCTGGTTGATCCCACCTTGCTGGTGCTGCACCTGCACGATCCGGACCTGCGCATCGTCGATGCGCGCTTCGTGTTGACCGATCCGCCCGCAGGCCGCGCGGCGTATCTGCAATCGCACCTGCCGCACGCAGTGCACGCCGACCTCAACCAGGATCTGGCGGATCTGGACAAGACGGCAGAAGGGCAGGGCCGGCATCCGTTGCCGGACGTCGAAGCGTTCACTGCGACGCTGGGGCAGTGGGGTATCGCGCCCGATCATCAGGTCGTGGTCTATGACGCGGGCGATGGCAGCATGGCCGCCGCACGGCTGTGGTGGATGCTGCGCTTGCTGGGCCATCGACACGTGGCGGTGCTCGATGGTGGCTTCGCCGCCTGGCAGGCGGCTGGGCTGCCGGAGACCGATGCGCTGCCCGATCGCGCAGCGCTGCCGCGCTATCCCGGCGCTTACGACACCGCACGCATCGCCAGCGCCAATGAGGTCGCCGCGCGCCTGCAGGACGCGCCGGGCTGGCTCATCGACGCTCGCGCGCCGGATCGCTACGGCGGCCGGCAGGAACCGGTGGATCGCGTGGCCGGACACGTGCCTGGCGCGGTGAATCGCCCGTTTGCGGCCAACCTCAGTGAAGGACGCCTGCGCGAGTCCGAAGCGTTGCGTCGCGAGCTGCTGCCGCTACTGGGCGCGCATGCGCCAGACGAGGTCGTGCTGATGTGCGGCTCGGGCGTGACCGCCTGCCATCTGCTGCTGGCCTTCGAACATGCCGGCCTGCCGGGACCGCGGATCTATCCGGGGTCGTGGAGCGGCTGGATTTCCGATCCTGCGCGCCCGGTGGCGGTTACTTCCTGAGCCGCGCCGCCATCGCCTGCAGCGCCGCCTGGGTATCGGGCTGGCGCCAGTCATCGATGAAGTCGTTGAGATCGACGCGGTCCAGCGCGGCGCGCACATCGATGCGTGCGATCGCGCGAGTCTTGCGCAGCGGCGCCTGGGGCAGGGCCGCCATCGCCCGCAACCAGGCCACGGCGTGTTCGACCGTGGCGCCGGCATCGTCGGCCAGGGCGTCGATCAATCCGATCTCGGCCGCATGCTCGGCGCTGATCATCGCGCCGGCCACCAGCAGGCGCTCGGCGCGATGGGCGCCGATCACCCGGCGCATCAGGTGCTGGATGCCGTCTGGCACGGCCAGGCCGACCTGGGTTTCGTTCAAGCCGATCTGCAGCGGGCGGGCAGGGTCGGCGCTGCGCGTCATGACCCGGTAGTCGCAGCACAGCGCCAGCACGCAGCCACCGGCTGGCGCATGGCCGGTCAGCGCGGCGGCCACCGGCATCGGCGCGCTGGCCAGGGCCTTGGCCACTTCAAAGAAAGCGGTCCAGCTGGCGTGCAGTGCGCCGCGGTCCTCGCCGTGCGCCAGCAGGTGCGGCACGTCCAGACCGCCGGAAAACACGCGCGCATTGCCCGACACCACGATGCCTGCCACGCCGTCATCGCATGCACGGTGCAAGGCCGCCAGCAGGGCCGCGCAGAGCGCATCGTCCAGTGCGTTGACGGGCGCGCGGTCCATGCGCAGCTCGCGCACGGCGCCATGGGAAATGACCTGGATCAGTGCGGACATTGGGGGCGGACTCGTGGAAACCGGTAGATGGGCATCATAGCTGGCCCATGCGCCTGCGTATGGGCTCCGCGATTCCGTCTGCGCGCGCCAGGCGGAAAGAAAAAAGCCGGGCGAACCCGGCCTTTATTTCCAATCAGCCAATCGTGCTGGCCGCCCGCACCGCATCCGGTAACGGCGCACTCTTGCCCGTTGCGGTGTCGATCCACACCACCACCACATGGCCGTCCGAATACAGCACCGTGTCGTCGTTGTCGGCCACGATGCGATGGCCGATGGTCACGCTGGAGTTGCCCAGGCGTTCGACGAACAGTTCGACCACCACGTCGTTGGGCCACACGATCGGGAGGCGATAGTTGACATGGGTGTTGGCAACCACCGGCGAGACGCCAGTGCCCATCTTCGCCCCGCCCATCACGCCATGCAGCCAGCGCACGCGCGCCTCCTCCAGGTAGGAGATGTACTTGGCGTTGTTGACGTGGCCGTAGGCGTCCATGTCCCGCCAGCGCACGCTGATCGGGATGCGCGCCAGCACCGGGCGCGGCACGTGGACGGTTTCGTTTGCATCACTCATGACGACACCTTCTTCTTGATCTTCTTCTTCACCGCCGCCTGCTTGGCCGCGACCTTGGCGGCCATGCGCGGCGGCAGCACCTCGGCCTTGGCCATCGCCGCCGGCTTGGTGGCCTTGGCCGTGGTGGGCAGCAGCTTGGCCAGGAAGCGGCCGGTATGCGAGGCGGGATTGGCGGCGATTTCTTCGGGCGTGCCGGTGGCGATGACCGTGCCACCACGATGACCACCATCCGGACCCAGATCGACCACCTGGTCGGCCGTCTTGATCACGTCCAGGTTGTGTTCGATCACCACGATGGTGTTGCCGTCATCGCGCAGCTTGTGCAGCACGGCCAGCAGGTGCTCGATGTCGTGGAAGTGCAGGCCGGTGGTCGGCTCGTCCAGGATGTAGAGCGTGCGCCCGGTATCGCGGCGCGAGAGCTCCTTGGACAGCTTGACGCGTTGCGCTTCGCCGCCGGAGAGCGTGGTGGCGCTCTGGCCCAGCTTGACGTAGCTCAGGCCGACATCGACCAGCGTTTCCAGCTTGCGCGCGA
>JBIIHJ010000177.1:0-7670 GCA_044235875.1 Pseudoxanthomonas sp. | reverse complement strand
GGTGTAGAACAGCGCCAGCGAGCTGCCGTCCTTGTCGAACACCTCGTAGACCTTCATGTCCGGGTTGTAGGTCGGGATGTCCTTGCGCTCCTTGAAGGTGATCCCGTAGAGCTGGTTGGCGGCGTAGAAGACGCCGTTCTGCAGCACGTTGTCCAGCTCGAAGTACGGCTTGATCTGCGATTCATCCAGGTCGTACTTGGCCTTGCGCACCTGCTCGGCGTAGAAGTCCCAGTCGGAGGCGGCCAGCTTGAAGCCGCCGTTCTGGGCATCGATGACCTTCTGGATCTCGGCCACTTCGCCCTTGGCCTTGGCGGT
Source organism: Pseudoxanthomonas sp. (assembly GCA_044235875.1). GTDB lineage: Bacteria > Pseudomonadota > Gammaproteobacteria > Xanthomonadales > Xanthomonadaceae > Pseudoxanthomonas_A. The sequence goes on along the minus strand of JBIIHJ010000177.1, from coordinate 7,355 downwards.
GGCCGCCGGCACGGTGTCGGTCAGCAGCTTGAGCGCCGCTTCGGGCGTCTTGGCCATCTGGTCGGACAGGCTGTAGGCGGCGTAGCTGTCGAAGCCAAGCAGCTTGGCCTTCTGCGCGCGCAGCTGGGCCAGGCGCTGGACGATCTGGCGGGTATCGTTGGCATCGCCATGCTCGGTGCGCGTCTCGGACGCCTCGAGCACCCTGGCGCGCAGGTCGCGGTCGGCCAGCGAGGCCAGCACCGGCTGCTGGGTGGTGTTCTGCAGGGCCAGCACGTACTTGCCGTCCAGCTTGCGGGTCTTGGCATCCTCGGCGGCCGAGGCGATGTCGCCATCGCTCAGGCCCGCCAGCTTGGCCTTGTCGTCCACCACCACCGCACCGGCGGCCGCGGCGGCGACCAGGCGCTGGTGGAACTGCGTCGACAGCGTGGTCTCTTCCACGTTGAGCTTGCGCAAGGTGGCCTTGTCGGCGTCGGACAGCTGCGCGCCGGCGCGGACGAACTCTTCGTAATCCCGCTCGACCAGACGCTTGGCTTCCGGCTCCAGGTTCAGCGTGTCGCGCTGGTCGTAGACCGCCTTGACGCGCGCAAACAGCTTCGGATTGAGGCTGATCTCGTCCTGGTGCGCGGCCAGCTTGGGTGCGATGTCTTCCTGGATCTTCTCGCGCGCCGGATTGGTATCGGCCTGGACGATGCCGAAGAAGATGCGCGAGACGCGGTTGAGCGTTTCGCCGGTCTTTTCCATCGCTTCGATGGTGTTGGCGAAGGTCGGCGCCTCGCTGCTGTCGGCGATCTTGTTGATCTGCTCCAGGTGCTGGGCCATGCCCTGCTCGAAGGCCGGCGTGTAATCGGCGTCCTGGATCATGTCGAACGGCGGTGCCTGGAACGGCAGCGTGCTGGCGGTCAGCAGCGGATTGTCGCGCTGCGGCGCGGCGGCGGCGGCCGGGGCGGTGTCGGCGGTCTTCACGGAATCGGCCTCTTGTTTTCCGTTGCAGGCGGCCAGCGCCAGGCTGATGGCGGCGGCAAGAACGAGGGTGCGGGTCATGCGAGGTCCAGCGGATACGGGAAGGTCCGGCACGCTAGCGCATCCGGCCGTGCATGGCACGTGCGTGGGCCGGCGTCGCACTATCTGCCCCTTGCGAAGCAGGGGAGCCGCCTCACCGGCCCCTTCCCTGGCGAAGCAGGGGAGCCGCATCACCTGCCCCTTCCCTTGCGAAGCAGGGGAGCCGCATCACCTGCCCCCTCCCTTGCGAAGCAGGGAAGCTCGAAGTCGCGCCCTAGCGACTGAGGGGGAGGGGTTGGCTTTTGACTTGGACTATCGCCGAGCCACCTCGCGAAAAGCACCCCTCCCCAGCCCTCCCCTTCGTGCCTTGCACGAAAGGGAGGGGGCTAACGCCACAGCACCCCGTCTTTCTCACGAAGACGGTCTATGTCACGGCTCTCATGATGGTTCGATCGTCGGATCACGACCTGGCCGTCATGCGCATGACCTTTGAAGGTCGCCGGCACCGTCAAAGCACGTCGTCCTTGTAGATGGCCACGTGCGCCTGTCCATCCGGACCGATCCAGCCGCGGTACATGCCTTCGGTATTGAACGGGAACGCCATCGCGCCATCGGCGCCCAGGCCGATCGCGCCGCCGTCGCCGCCGGCCGCGGGGATCTGCTCGTCGATGACCGTTTCCGCGGCGCGCTTGAGCGATTGGCCGCTGTATTTCATTCGCGCGCAAATGTCGTAGGCGGCCACGGCGCGGATGTAGAACTCGCCCCAGCCGGTCCCCGACACCGCGCACTGCGCGTTGGCATAGGTGCCGGCGCCGATGATCGGTGAGTCGCCCACGCGGCCGTAGCGCTTGTCGGTCATGCCACCGGTGGAGGTGCCGGCCGCCAGCCCGCCGGTATTGTCCAGCGCCAGCGCGCCCACGGTGCCGAAGTGCTTGGCGGTGGTCAGGTCGGTGTGGGCCTGGCCCAACCTGTCTTCGCGCAGGGCCTTCTGCAGCTGCTGCCAGCGCTTTTCGGTGCGGAAGTAGGCCGGATCGACCAGGGTGATGCCCTGCTCGCGGGCGAAGATTTCCGCGCCATCGCCGACCATCATCACGTGCGGGGAGTGGTCCATCACCGCGCGCGCCAGCTGGATCGGATTGCGCACCCTGTGCACGCCGGCGATCGCGCCGGCCTTGCCGCTGGCGCCGTCCATGATCGAGGCGTCCAGCTCGTTCTTGCCTTCGTGGTTGAACACCGCGCCCTTGCCGGCGTTGAACTGCGGCGAGTCCTCCATCACCGAGATCGCCGCGGCCACCGCATCGACCGCCGGTTTGCCCTGCACCAGCAGCGCATGGCCGGCCTGTAGCGCCGCGGTCATGGCCGCGCGTGCTTCGGCCTCGTCGGCCGGCGTCATCCCGGCGCGTTCGACCCCGGCGCCGCCGTGGATGACCAAGGTCGGCAGGTCCTGGGCCAGCAGCATGCCATCGCGCACCGCGTAGCGATGCTTGAACACCGGCGCATCCACCGTGCCAGCCGGCAGGTGCAGCACCGATCCGGTTCCGACGCCGACCGTGTTGACCTGCTTGAGCTGCATCGGTGCGTCTTCGGTCTGCTGGTCGGCAAAGCCGCCCTGGACCACGGTCGCGCCCGCGCCGGATTCGGTCGCATAGACGCGCGCGGTGCCGTCGCCTTCCACGGCCACTGCGGCGCTTTCGTCCACGCCCAGGCCGATCAGCGGATGGCCGGCCAGCGTCTCGGCCTTGGCCACGAAGGTGATCAGCCGGCCCAGCCGGTTGCGCTCGCTGAAGTGGGTGTCGGTGACCACGCCCTTGAGCGCGGCCAGGTGCAGGAAGCCGGTCTCGATGGTGTTCTCCGCGCCCAGCGGGTCGGCCAGCGCGCGCGGGCTGGTCTGGCTGCCGCCGTCCATCGCCCCGTACAGGTACTCGCCCTGCATCGCCAGGCCGGCGCTGGTGCCGCCCAGCGGCTTGCCGGCCTTGACGTGGGCGTCCAGCGCCGCGGCCACCGGGGTATCCTTCCAGTAGCGCACGTAGCGCGACTGGTCGCCGCCGGCCAGGAAGATGCCGTCGGCATTTTTCAGCGCCTTGAGCAGGGCGCGGTCGTAGGACGCCTCGCGGTCGTGGAAGACGAAGGTCTGCACCGAGGCGATGCCGCCGACGTCCTTGTAGAACTCCTCGCCCACTTCGCCGGCCTGCGAGGCGCGCAGCACCACCAGGTGACCGTTGCCGGCCTTCTTCAGGAACCAGCGCAGCGCATCGTGGTTGCGGTCGCCGCCGCCCATCAGCAGCAGGCCGGGCTCGACCTTGCCCGGCGTGGGCGCCTTGGGGTCGCCCAGCAGGTACTGCGCGTAATGGGTGGCCGGCGCGGCGGCGGCCAGACCGGAGCAGAGCAGCCCGGCCAGCAGCGGCCAGGCCTTGAGGGAGGAACGCGTCATCGCAGGGAATCTCCGAAACGGAACAGATCAGGCAACGGGGACGAGCGAGCAGGACAAATCCCTCCACGCCATCGCCGATGGCTTGCAGACCATCGCGTCGGCTATGGTGCCGCCATGCGCTCGATTCTGGATGATTGGTTTGTCCGCGAGATCCTCGTCCACGAGGGCTCGTTGAGCGCCTATCTGCGTCGCTGCTGGTCGCGCCACGACGAGCTGCACGACCTGCGCCAGGAAATCTACGTGCGCGTGTACGAGGCGGCGGGCAAGACCTTCCCGACCGCACCCAAGTCGTTCCTGTTCGCCACCGCCCGGCACCTGATGACCGACCGCCTGCGCCGGGCGCGGGTGGTGTCGATCGAGGCAGTGGGTGATTTGGAGGCCTTGCACGTCTTGGTGGATGAGGTCTCGCCCGAACGCGTGTGCGGTGGGCGACAGGTCCTCAAGCGGCTGGCCGAATCCTTCGACCGGCTGCCGGACCGCTGCCGCGAGGTCGTGTGGCTGCGGCGGGTGGAGGAGCTGTCGCAGAAGGAGGTCGCAGCGCGCATGGGCATCAGCGAAAAAACCGTCGAGAAGCACCTGGCCAAGGGCATGCGCCTGCTGGCGGGCAGCTTCCATGGCGCCGAACCTGCGCGCGCCGCACCTTCCACGGCCGCACGACCGCCGGCCGGACAGCATGTCGATGGACAGCGTCCGGATTGAGCGCCGCGCCGCCGCGTGGCTGGTCCGTCGCGACGGTGAGGCGTGGGACGCCGCCGCGCAGGCGGCGCTGGACCAGTGGCTGGCGCAGGACCTCGCGCACCGGGTCGCGTTCCTGCGCCTGGCATCGGCCTGGGAGGAAAGCGGCAGGCTGAAGGCACTGGGCGCAGGCATCGCCCACGCAGGCGTGCCGCCACGTGGGGCCTGGCATCGGGCGCCCGCCACACCTGCGACACCGCTCGAAGCGATTGCCCCGCCGCGCGAGGCGGCAACCCCGGCGCTGGCCGACCTGGTCTTCGCCCCCCGCACCACCGGGCGAGGCGTGCGCTGGCCGGCGCTGGCCAGCGTGGCGGCGCTGCTGCTGGTGGCGGTCTGCGCAAGCGTGCTGCTTGGCTGGCAGCACTACGCCGTGCAGGAACGCGCCAGCTACGCCAGCCAAATCGGCGACCTGCGCACGGTCGCGCTGTCCGATGGCTCCTCGGCCACGCTGAGCAGCGACAGCCGCATCGACATCGCCCTGTCGCGGGCGCAGCGGCACATCGACCTGCAGCAGGGCGAGGCGTTTTTCGAAGTGGCCAAGGACGCGGGCCGGCCGTTCGTGGTCGGCGCCGGCACGCGGCGGGCCGTGGCGGTCGGCACGCGCTTCTCGGTGCGCCGCGACGGCGCCAGCGTGCGCGTGGTGGTGACCGAAGGCACCGTGCGCCTGGAATCGGACGCCGCCGACGGCCGCGCCCAGCCGACCACGCTGCTGCCGGCCGGCTCGATTGCCATCGCCGGACCAGACGGGGTGCTGGTGCGCAGCGTGTCGCTGGCCGATGCCGAACGCATCCTGGACTGGCGCAGTGGCCTGCTGAGTTTCGAACACGCCACCCTGGGCGAGGCGGTGGCCGAGTTCAACCGCTACAACACCCGCAAGCTGGTGGTGGCCGACGGCCGCGCCGCCGCGCTGCAGGTGGCCGGCACCTTCCAGTGGTCCAACACGCAGGGCTTCGTGCGGCTGCTGGAACGCGGCTTCCCGGTGCGCGCGGAACACCACGCCGACCAGGTGGTGCTGCACAGTCGTTGATCTTTTCGCGTCGAGGCCATGGGGGAATCGGCGGGGTTGTTCGTCCTGGGTGTAGGCAATGGGTGTGCCCTCGCGCACCCACCACTCTGGGGAGAGTCGAATGCATTTCACGCTGCGAACGCTGTTGCTCAGTGCTGCCTGTTCGGCAGCCCTATCCGCCCAGGCCCAGGCCGCCACGGCGCTGGATATTCCGGCCGGCAGCCTGGACAGCGCGCTGCAGGCGCTGTCGCGCCAGACCGGCGCGCAGCTGATTTATCGCCCCGACCAGCTCAGCGGCGTAAAGACCCGCGGCGTGCGTGGCGATCTCAGCCCGGCGGCCGCCGCCGACCAGCTGCTCAAGGGCAGCGGCCTGGTCGCCCAGCGCGATCCGTCCGGCGCGCTATTGATCGCCCGCCAGGATGCCGCGCCCCGCGCCGTCGCCAACGCGCCGGCAGCCGCCCAGGTCGATCCCGAACCGCCGACGGTGACCGAGCTGCAGCGCCTGGAAGTGACCGGCTCGCGCATTCCGCGTGCCCAGGTCGAAGGCCCGGCGCCGATCACGGTGTTGACCGCCGCGCAGATCCAGGCCAACGGCTTCACCAGCGTGCCGCAGGTGTTGCGTGCACTCACCCAGAACGGCGGCGAAACCCAGAGCCAGCAATCGGCCAGCGGCGCGGACTTCTCGCCCGGCGCAGAACAGGTGGACCTGCGCGGCCTGGGCCCCAACCACACCCTGGTGCTGGTCAACGGCCGACGCATCGCCGACTTCCCGATGCCCTTCAACGGCCGCAGCAACTTCGCCGATGTGTCCAACATCCCGCTGGGCATGATCGAGCGCATCGAAGTGCTGACCGGCAGCGCTTCGGCGATCTACGGCTCGGACGCCATCTCCGGGGTGGTCAACTTCATCCTCAAGAAGCACGCCGACGGCACCACGATCGACGTGCGCGTGGGCGACACCACCCGCGGTGGCGCCGAGTCGCTGGACATCAGCCTGTCCAGTGGATTCTCGCGCGGCAACTTCAACGCGATCTTCGGCGCGGAGTTCAGCAACCAGCGGCCGCTGTGGGCGTTCGATCGCCGCATCCAGGATTCGACCGCCGATGGTCCATCGGCGACTTCGCGGCTGGCGCGCCGGACCTTCCTGCGCACCGACTACTACGACAGCTATCTGGATCCGGGGCAGGCTGCGTGCGATGGCGTGGCCTCGCTCAACCGCGGCTCGACCGGCTACACCTCGCGTCCGGGCTACGGCCCGGAGTTCGATGAGGCCCTGGACGATTACGGCCCCGGCTACTACTGCGGCAGCCAGGCTTCGGTCGGCTACGGCACGATCATGAGCGACAAGAAGGGCGTCAACGCCTACGCCTCGCTCAGCTACGCCTTCGGCGACAACAGCGAGTGGTTCGCCGACGTGCAGCTGGGCCAGCACAAGGTGGCGCTGTACCGCGACGTCACCCAATGGAGCTACCAGGCCCCGGACGGCAACGAGGAGGGCTATTTCTACAACCAGGCCACCGACCAGGTGGAGTACTGGCAGCGGCAGTTCTCGCCGGAAGAAATGGGCGGCTTCGGCAACGGCATGATCCGCACCACCCAGGACACCTTCAGTCTGACCACCGGCATCCGCGGGCGCTGGGGCCAGGCGTGGGATTACGAAGCCAGCCTGAGCCACTCGCAGTACCGGGCCCGGATCAGCTGGCCGCAGATCGTGGCCGCCAAGGCCAACGCGCTGTTCCTGGGTGAGCAGCTGGGCGTGGGCGAGGACTCGGGCTATCCGATTTACGACGCCGATCCAGCGCGCCTGTACACGCCGCTGACCCGCGCCGAATACGATTCGATCGCACAGAACACCGTCTATCACCCGAAGTCGCGCACCGACACGGCGGCCTTCACCCTGACCAACGGATCGCTGTTCGCGCTGCCAGGCGGCGATGCCGGCTTCTCGGCCACGGCCGAGTTCGGCAACCAGGGCTACGACCTCAATCCCGATCCGCTGGCCACGCAGTACTACTACTACAGCTGGAAGGACTCGGACGGGCACGGCAGCCGCAACCGCTGGGCGCTGGCCAGCGAGCTGCGCCTGCCGGTGGCCGATACCCTCAACCTGAGCGTGGCCGGCCGCTACGACCAGTACCGCTTCGCAGGGCGCACGATCGGCAAGTTCACCTACAGTGGCGGCAT
>JBIIHJ010000016.1:0-25267 GCA_044235875.1 Pseudoxanthomonas sp. | reverse complement strand
ATCCAGAAACAGCACGATGTCTACGGCTCGGTGGTGCTGGCCTCGACCCAGCTGTTCTTCGACCAGCGCCTGGTCGATCCCGGCGACGTGCACACCTTCGAGCGCCTGGAGCCGCTGGGCGAACGGGCCTTCACCCTGTATGACGTGCCCGATGCGGGCCTGTGGGAATTCCGTGGCCGCGCCGAAGTGCACACCTATACCGCGGCGATGTGCTGGGCGGCCTGCGACCGGCTGGCCAAGATCGCCGCGCGCCTGGACCTGGCCGAACGCGCCGAGCACTGGCGCCAGCGTGCCGACACCATCCGCACCAATACCGTCGAGCGCGCCTGGCGCGACGAACTGGGCTACTTCAGCGCCTCGTTCCAGAGCGACTACCTGGATGCCTCGCTGCTGCTGCTGGCCGACATCGGCTTTGTGGCCGCCGACGATCCCAAGTTCATCGCCACGGTCGAGGCCATCGGCAACACCCTGAAGAAGGGCGACGCGCTGTTCCGTTACGTGGCGCCCGATGATTTCGGCGAGCCGGAAACCAGCTTCACCATCTGCACCTTCTGGTACATCGACGCGCTGGCGGCGATCGGCCGCACAGACGAGGCGCGCGGCATGTTCGAGCGCATCCTGGCGCGCCGCAACCACCTGGGCCTGCTGTCGGAAGACCTGGCCTTCGACGATGGCGAGGCCTGGGGCAACTTCCCGCAGACCTACTCGCACGTGGGCCTGATCATCGCGGCCATGCGCCTGTCGCGTTCCTGGCAGGAAGCCTCATGAGCCGCCTGGTGGTCGTGTCCAACCGTGTCGCCCTGCCTGGCCAGGCGCAGACCGGCGGCCTGGCCACCGGCCTGCGCGCGGCCCTGGCCGAACGCGGCGGCATGTGGTTCGGCTGGAGCGGCAAGGTCACGCGCGATCCCAGCGGCAAGCTGCACGAGTTGAAGGAAGGCGACACCCGTTTCGTCACGATGGACCTGGACCGCGCCGACCACGATGCCTACTACACCGGCTTTGCCAATGGCGCGCTGTGGCCGCTGCTGCATTTCCGCCTGGACCTGGTCGATTACGACCGCAGCAAGCGCGAAGGCTATCGCCGGGTCAATGCGTTGTTCGCCGACAAGCTGGCGCCGCTGCTCAAGGACAGCGACACGGTCTGGGTGCACGACTATCACCTGATCCCGCTCGCCGCGCTGCTGCGCGAGCGCGGCGTCGGCTGCAAGATCGGCTTCTTCCTGCATACGCCGATGCCCTCGGCCGACCTGCTGGTCGCCCTGCCCGACCATCAGCGCTTCTTCAGCACCATGTACGCCTACGACCTGCTGGGCTTCCATACCCGGCGCGACGTGGAGCGCTTCCAATCGTACGTGCGCCTGTTCGGCGGCGGCAAGGTGCTCAAGCACGATGTGATCGAGGCGCCTGGCGGACGCCGCGTGCAGACCGGCGCCTTCCCGATCAGCATCGATACCGCACTCATCGCCCAGCAGGCCAAGGCCGCGGCCAACAAGCCTGCGGTACGCGACCTGCGCAACAGCCTGCGTGGACGCCAGCTGGCGATCGGCGTGGACCGCCTGGATTACTCCAAGGGCCTGCCCGAGCGCTTCAACGGCTTCGAGCGTTACCTGTATCGCCACAAGACCCAGCGCGGCAGCCTGACCTATCTGCAGATCGCACCGGTCTCACGCGGCGAGGTGGCCGAATACAAGCTGCTGCGCAGCCAGCTCGAGCAGATCGCCGGCCACGTCAACGGCACCTATGCCGAGGCCGACTGGACCCCGATCCGCTACGTCAACCAGAACTACACCCACGCCACCCTGACCGGCTTCTACCGCAGCGCCAACATCGGATTGGTCACCCCCTTGCGCGACGGCATGAACCTGGTCGCCAAGGAGTACGTGGCCGCCCAGGACCCGGAAGATCCCGGCGTGCTGGTGCTGTCGATCCTGGCCGGGGCTGCCGATGAAATGACCGAGGCCCTGATCGTCAATCCGCATGATCTGGATGGCGTGGCCGATGCCATCGCCACCGCCGCGGCCATGCCAAGGCCCAAGCGCATCGAGCGCTGGCGCGCGATGTTCGAGCACCTGCAGCGGCACGATATCGCCGAGTGGCGGCAGAATTACCTCAAGGCGCTGGACGCGGCCTGATCGCGCAGGATGTTGGCCTGAGCGTGGACTTGGCTAACGGTTGAACCAGTGACTCCGCGGGACCTGCGCCTGAGCCCGGTGGCGCCGCGTCCGCACGGTCTGCTGTGAACTTTCCATCCGCGTTCGCTTCGGACCGCTCTTCAGCGCCTTGAAGGTGGACCGAGTTTCAGTGATCGGCCGGAAAAACCTCTCTCGTGCTGCGCTGCGCCGCGCGTCTGACTGCGCGCGTGCATCAGCGATCAACAAACACGATCCGCGTCGATGTGCAGGCGACAGCATCCAGTTCGACAACAGACCTCAATCTTTGCGCAAATCAGCCCGCTACCTCACGTCGAAGATGAATCTTCAACCGCCAGACCACACTGCGTCCCCGTGAAGAAAAGCGCCTGCATTTAACGTTTTTCTACGCCGGCATTGGCGATGCGCGTGAGGGCTTCTGCAACAACATGAAGCGCTGCTGTGCACCAGCCTGAACTGCATGCCGCACTGCGGGAAACGTTCATCTTCAAATTCCTACGGTGTGCGCCGTCCCGCCATCCGTGCGGGCCCGAACATCACAAGAACGAAGAGGTGTACCCCATGAAGTCGATTCGCCTAATTGGCCTGGCCCTGGTGCCGCTGCTCGCCGCCCCGCCCGTCTTTGCACAGGAAGCGGTCAGCGCCGCGACCGATTCCGGCACGCCCCACGGCGTGGCCACCAACAGCACCACCGGCGGCGACGCCGATGCCGCCTACAAGCGCTGGGCCGTGGTAGGCAGCGCCACCATGCTGCAGCCGTCCTCGCGTCCGCTCAAAGGCACCAGCGTCGATGTCGACGGCGACACCGCGCCGACCATCAGCGCCAGCTACTACGCCACCCCGAACATCGCGGTGGAGCTGTGGGGCGCGGCCGACAAGTTCAAACACGACGTGAGCGACAACGCCGGCAAGATCGGCAACGTCGACCAGCTGCCGCTGGCCATCAGTGGCCAGTATCACTTCGGCACCCCGGACAAGGTGTTCCGTCCGTTTGTGGGCGTGGGCTACTACCAGTCCAACTTCAGCAATGAAAACCTGGGCAGCGTGCCGGGCGCGCACGTCGGCGTGAAGGATGCCAAGGGCGCCATCGGTACGGTCGGCCTGGACATGAACATCAATCCGAACTGGTTTGCCCGTGTCGATGCACGCTACATGGATGGTTCGCCGGACCTGACCGTCAACGGCAGCCGCACCGGCGACGAGTTGGACCTGAACCCGTGGACCGTGGGCGTGGGTATCGGCGCGCGCTTCTAAGCGACGCGTCCGCTGCACAGACCGCGCCTGGCGCGGCCTTGCCTGATAGAAGCGACGGACCTGAAGGTCCGTCGCTTTTTTCATGCGCGCATCCGTTGCTGAAAAAACGCTGCGCTCACCGCGCCTTCGCACCCGCGTGGTCAGCATCGTGGTCCAACGCATCCATCAGGAGTTCCCCATGCCCACCGTCCGCCTGCGTGTCACCGGCACCGACGACGCCACCCTGGCGCTGACCCACGCGCTGGAAGCCATCGAAGGCATCGAGCATGTCGAAGAGATCGAAGACCTGATGCCGCACATGGACGACGACGACTCCAGTTCGGCCGGCCTGAGCGATGACGCAGCACCAGGCTATTCGGTCATCGAGGTCGAGGCGCCAAACGACGAAGGCGTGCGGCGGGTGCGCGAGGTGGTCGAACGCGTAGCCCACGCCACTGGCAGTGCCATCGAAATCCTCAACGAGGAGGACGACGAGATCTGATGGTCAGGGTCTGCGCGGCAACCGCCAGCGCAGGCCCCAGGCCGTGGCCAGCCCGTGGCCCAGCAGCAGGCCGCCCAGCGCGAACAGCGTGGTGTGATCGAAGGCGGGCAGCCAAGGCAGCGCATCATGGCCGCCCAGGCGCCGCCACATGTCGACCGCGCCTGCGGCCAATCGCAGCAGTACGAGCAGTGCCAACGCGCCGGACACCCACGCGCTGGGTGTGTGGAAACTGCCCTGCGGCGCATGTTCGACCCGTCCCAGCACGATGCCCAGCAGCCCCGTGCACAAGCCTGCGCCCAGGCCTGCCAGCGCGTGCGGCAGCGCGCTCGGCCACCAATGGCCGGTGATCGCCATGCCCAGCGCGAAGACCAGCGTGGACAGCAGCGCCACCCAGGCATTGAGCCGCACCATCCACGGCACCAACCGCCGTCGCGCCTTGCCCTGGCGGAAACGCAAATACAGCCATAGCGGCAGCAACAGCACCCAGGCCGCCAGGACCAACAGGACGACCACCAGCACGATCAACAGTGGCATGTCGAGGTCTCCGCGCGCGCATGGGAAGGCAGGCGCCCGCTCACGGCGGAACACCATCGGTCTTGCCGGCCGCAGGTTCGCGGCGCAGCAGATACAGCCCACTGCCGACGATGATGGCCGCGCCGATCCAGGTGAGCACATCGGGCAGCGTGCGCCATAGCAGCACATCGGCCAGCACGCCCCACAGCAGCGCCGAGTATTCCAGCGGTGCGATCCGTGACGCCTCTCCGTGGCGGAAGGCTTCGGTGAGCGCCACCTGCGCCAGCGCACCGGCGATGCCGATCGCCATCACCGGCGCCACATCGGCCAGCGTCATCGGCTGCCAGTGCGGCAAGGCCAGCGTGCCGGCGAACACCGACATCATCGCCACCAGCCACAGCACCATCGCCTGGCTGCTCTCGTGGTGCGACATCGCGCGCGTGGTCAGGATGCTGATCGCGTAACAGACCGCAGCACCCAGCACCGCAGCGCCGGCCACGCTCAGCATGCCGGCTCCGGTCGGGCGCAACACCACCAGCACGCCCGCCAGGCCGACCAGGATCGCGACCCAGCGTCGCGGGCCGACGCGTTCGCCCAGCACCGGCCCCGCCAATGCGGTCACCAGTAGCGGGGCGGCAAAAGTGATCGCGTAGGCCGTGGACAAAGGCATCCGTGCCAGGCCGTAGATGAAGCCGCCCATCATCCCCACGCTCAAGCACCCACGCAGCAGGTGTATGGGCCAACGCACCCGCAGCAGCGCGCGCGGTCCGACCGTGGCCAGCGCCCACGCAGCAACCGGCGGCAGCGACGCCAGCCCGCGCAAGGCAGACACCTGCAGCGGCGGATAGCGCGTGGACAGGACCTTGAGACCTGCGTCCATCACCGCAAACAGGGCCACGGCGATGAGCATCAGGGCAGGGGCGCGCCAGGCGGGCACAGGAGAGGACATGCACCGATTATCGCCGCTCCACGGCAGCGCAACTGGCACGTTGCGCCGGCTGCGCTACCCTTTACGCCTCTTTTTTCCAGCCCAGGTGTGCGCCATGCCGTCCTTCGACGTCGTTTCCGAGGTCAACAGCCACGAACTCACCAATGCGGTGGACCAGGCCAACCGCGAGCTGTCCACGCGCTTCGACTTCAAGGGCGTGGACGCCCGGTTCGTGCTGGAGGACAACACCATCAGCCAGTCCGCGCCCAGCGATTTCCAGCTCAAGCAGATGGAAGACATCCTGCGCGCGCGCCTGATTGCCCGCGGCATCGACGCGCGCTGCCTGGAATTTGGCGAGGTCGAAACCAACCTGGCCGGCGCCCGCCAGAAGATCAGCGTCAAGCAGGGCATCGAGCAGAAGCTCGCCAAGCAGATCGCGGCAAAGATCAAGGAAGCCAAGCTCAAGGTCGACACCCAGATCAACGGCGACAAGCTGCGCGTCAATGGCAAGAAGCGCGACGACCTGCAGGACGCCATCGCACTGCTGAAGAAGCAGGAATTCGAGCAGCCGCTGCAGTTCGACAACTTTCGCGACTGATCCACGCACAGGAAGCTGCTTCCATGCACGCCACCGACCACGCAAGCGACACCACCCACGCGCTGCACGACCCCATCGCCGATACACGCCGCTGGCTGGAGAAGGCCGTGATCGGCCTGAACCTGTGCCCATTCGCCAAGGCGGTCTACGTCAAGGACCAGGTGCGCCTGGTGCTGAGCGATGCGACCACGCCCGAGGCACTGCTGGAGCAGCTGGCCGAGGAGCTGCTGGTCCTGCGCGACACGCCGGTCGAGGTGGTGGATACCACGCTGATCGTGCATCCGCAGGTGCTTGGCGATTTTATCGAATACAACGATTTCCTGGACAACGCCGATGCGGCGGTGGAGACCCTGGACCTGCAGGGCATCCTGCAGGTGGCCAGCTTCCATCCGGATTACCAGTTCGCCGGCACCGCGCCGGACGATGTGTCCAACTACACCAACCGCTCGCCCTGGCCCACCCTGCACCTGCTGCGCGAGGAGAGCGTGGAGCGCGCGGTGGCCGCCTTTCCGGACCCGGATGTGATCGTCGACCGCAACATCGCCACCCTGGACAAGCTGGGCGTGGATGGCTGGCGCCGACTGATGGCCGACTGAAGCATCAGCGCTCACCGCGGGCCGATGCTGCACGCGCCCTGCATCAGCGCTGCGACAGACTGCGTGCACCTGCCAGGATGGACTGTCCCCATGTCGCTCACGCCCGCCATTGCTCCCTGGAACCCACAGCCGCTCGCGCAACGCGTGGTGCTGATCACCGGCGGCGCGCAGGGCATCGGCCGCGGCATCGCCCAGGCGGTGCTGGGCGCCGGCGGCCGCGTCGCCATCGGCGACCTGGATGTCGATGCGGGCAAGGCCTGCCTGGCCGAATGGAACTGCGGCGGCGATGCGTTCTTCAAGCGACTGGATGTCAGCAGCGAGCGCAGCGTGGCAGCGTTCGTCGCGGCGGCACTCAGACATTTCGGCCAGCTGCACGGACTGGTCAACAACGCCGGGCCGCCGGGGCCACACGTGCCGCCACTGGAGTCGCTCGACTTCTCCGAATGGAACGCTCGCCTGTCCAGCCTGCACGGGGCTTTCTTGTGCGGCAAACACGCGCTGCCTGCATTGCGGGAAGATCACGGCGCGATCGTCAACATCGCCTCCACCCGCGCCCATCAGTCCGAACCGCACAGCGAGGCCTATGCGGCCGCCAAGGGCGGGCTGGTCGCCTTCACCCATGCGCTGGCCTTGAGCGAAGGCCCACACGTGCGGGTCAACGTGATCAGCCCGGGCTGGATCGCCACCGACGCCTGGCGCGCGCCGCAGCGCCGCCGGGTGCCCCGGCTGTCCAAGGCCGACCACGCCCAGCATCCGGCCGGCCGGGTCGGCACGCCGGAGGACATCGCCGCCTTGGCGGTGCAGCTGCTGGCGCCGTCGCTGTCCGGCTTCGTCACCGGACAGGAATTCATCGTCGATGGCGGGATGACGCGGAAGATGCAGTACGTCTAGGCGCCCACCGCACGCGCCGACGTTTTACCAGGCGGGCTTTTCGGCTTCTTCCATCTCAGCGATGCGCGTTTTCAGGCGCGTGACTTCCTGCTGCAACCTGTCCAGGCGCATGCGCAGCTGGGGGAGCGTCTCCTCGACCGGCTCGGCGACCGCGTCCGCGGCGGGTTCGGCCACGCGCTCGGGCTTGGGCCGCTTCTTGGACTCACGCACACGCTTGACCGCTTCCTTCAGCTCGGCCACGCCGCCCTGCGCGGCGGCCTGCTGTTCTTCGGCCGACAACGTGGCCACCACGGCGGCGGCGTTGATCGACAGTTCTCCCGAGCGTACCGCCGCGATGACTTCCGGCGCGGCCTGCTTCTGAATCTTTTCGATCGCCGCGACCTGGCTGTTGCTGAGCTTGGCTGCGCGGGCCAGCTCCTCGCGGGTGGGCGGCATGGCCGATGCGGCGCTGGTGTCCCACGGCGGCGCGGCGTCATCGCCCGCGTCCTGCGCATCGGCCTCGGCTGGCGCCTGCGTGCTGCGGGTCCGCTCGAGCAGGATGTCGCGACGACGCAGCGCCAGTACGCCGCGCTGGAAGTCCGACACGCTGCGCCGGCCCAGGTGCTGGTCGATCATCCACAGGTGGACATCGTCCATGGACTTGAAGCGCGTGTTCTGCACCGTGTTGAACGGCAGGCCGTGCTTCTGGCAGATGCCGTAACGGTTGTGGCCGTCGATCAGCACCTCGCCCCACAGCACCAGCGCATCGCGGCAGCCCTCGGCCAGGATGCTCTGCTCCAGCGACGCGTATTCGTCAGCGGTGAGCGGGTCGATGTAGGCCTTGAGGTCTTCGTTGACGACGATGTTCATGCTGCCTGCCGGTGCGTGGGGGGCGGCATTGTAGGCCCGTCGCGCACGCACGTCGCCGTTGCATCTGGCGCGGTTTTCAGGGCGGTGCCGGAGACAGGGGCGGCCGCTTGTTCAGGCAGCCAGCAGGCATGCTTCCAGCAGTTCGCGGGCGTGATGCAGCGAAGCCACGATGCGGTGGCCGCGCGCGCGCAGCGCTTGGTCCGGCACCACAAGATCAGGCACCTGGATCACGGTCAGGCCGGCGGCCAGCGCGGCGGTAACGCCGGCCGGTGAATCCTCCAGCGCCAGGCAGCGCGTCGGATCGGCGCCCAGGCGCTGTGCCGCCAGCAGGTAGATATCCGGCGCGGGCTTGGGATGCTCGACATCGTTGCCGGCAGTGATGCTTTTGAAGTACGGCAGCAGGCCGGCGATTTGCAATTTGTGCGGCGCCAGCGGGCGACGCGTGGAGGTCGCCACGCCACAGGGAATGCCGTGGCGTGCGAGCATCCGCAGGATCTCGTGGATGCCCGGCCGCAGCGGCACGCCGGCTTCGACTTCGGCGTGGTACAGCGCGTAGCAACGCGTCAGCAGCGCTTCGATCTGCGCCTGGTCCATGCGCTCGAGCAGGATCGCCTGGCAGGCGGCCATGCTGTGCCCGACCAGGCGCAGCCAGTAGTCGTCCTCGATCTGCAGGCCCAGCTCGCGCGCACCACGGCTCCAGCTGCGCAGCGAGGCGCGCTCGCTGTCCAGCATCAGGCCGTCCATGTCGAAGATCACCGCCTCGGGCACGAAAGGCAGCGCCGCGATCTCCAGACTCATGCCGCCTCCACCGCGAACAGTCGCGCAAGATCCTCGGCACCCAGCGTGCGCCATTGCCCGGGCAGCACGTCGTCCAGGGTCAATCCGCCAATGCGGCTGCGATGCAGCGCACTGACGTGGTTGCCGACCGCGGCAAGCATGCGCCGCACCTGGTGGTAGCGGCCCTCATGGAGGGTCAGGCGCACGCGCAGGGGTTCGATCACCTCCAGCTGCGCCGGCAGAAGCGGCTTGGTTTCGTTTTCCAGCAGCAGCGCGCCACTGGCGAAGGTCGCCGCCTCGTCGCCGCGCAGCGGCTGGGCGAGCGTGGCCTCGTACACCTTGGGCAGGTGCGCCTTGGGCGAAATGATCCGGTGCAGCAGGCCGCCATCGTCGGTGAGCAGCAGCAGGCCGCTGGTGTCGCGATCCAGCCGGCCCACCGTGGACAGCACCGGATCGCGCAGGCGCCAGCGCGCCGGCAGCAGGTCGTACACCAGCCGACCGGTGTCCTTGGTCGAACAGGTATAGCCGACCGGCTTGTGCAACAGCACGCACAGGCCCGGCGCGGGATCGAGTGGCTCGCCATCGATGCGGATCGCGTCATGATCGACCGGATCATCGGTGTAGAGCACCCCGCCGGCCGCGTCGGTGACGCGTCCTTCGCGGAACAGCGCCTGCACCTGCTTGCGGCTGCCATACCCCAGGTTGGCGAGGTGGCGCACAATCTTCATGCGCGCGCGCCGGTGGCGGCGATCACCTTGAAGCCGCCGCCTTCGGCCACTGCACGCACGTCGTCGAAGCGCGAGGTCAACGCTGCCTCATACGGCAGGTGCTTGTTGGCCACCAACCACAGCTGGCCATTGCGATTGAGGGAAGCGGCGGCCGTTTCGATGAAACGACGGCCGATGTCCGGCCGCTCGCCGCGACTGAGCGCATGGAACGGCGGATTGCTAACGATCACATCGAAGCGCTTGCCCAGCCCACCGACCACGTCCTGCCAATGGAACGCCAGTGCGACGCGACCGGCGTGTGCCGCCAGGTTCTCGCGCGCCAGGTCCAGCGCGCGCGCCTCGGCTTCATACAGATCCAGCGAGGTGATGCCCGCGCAGCGTGCGAGCAGCGCATCGGACAGAAACCCCCAGCCGGCGCCCAGATCGGCGGCGGTGCCGCGCAGCGTCGTTGGCAGCGCCTCGACCAGCAGCTGCGAAGCCGCATCGGCACGGTCCCAGGCGAACACGCCCGGACGGCTCTTGAAGCGTCCACCCAGGATCGGTCGCGCGCAATCCAGCTGCGTCCACTGCGCCGCCAGCTCGACGTCGTGCTGACCCTCCAGCGGCGGGCTCCAGAACACGCGGCAGTGATGCTTGGTGATCGAACCGCCCAGGCCGGTCAGCTGCGCCAGGTCCTTCTCGACCGAACGCGCACCTTCGTCGTTGGCCACGCTGGCCACGATGCGCCCGCCCGGTGCGCAATGCGCCACCATGCGCGCCAGCAGCGTGCGGGTTTCTTCCTTCTGCCGCGGCGGCAGGGCCAGCACCAACGGCGACTGCACGTTGGCATCGCGCTGCAGCTCCACGTCATACCCTTCCCGATGCAGCGCATCGAAGGCAGGACGGAAGCTCTGCTCGCAGCGCAGCGTCAGCCCCTGTAGCGCGCGCAACGCCACGCCGGGCCGCGCGCGCAGGAACAGCGCATCGCCGCTTACACCAGGCAGCGCACCGGACTGCAGCGCATGCGCCAGCGCATCAAGGGGAAGATCGGAAGAAGCCACGGACGACACCAGACAACGAAGGACGAGGCGCGCGATTCTACTGTGCGCACGCCTGCGCGGCCTGAATTGCGGCGATGCGCCCAACATGCGGGTAGCGAGCTTGCTGTGACGCAAAAATGTGCACGTTGCGAGATACTCAAAGTTAAACAGCTTCACTAATGTATCGAGCGCGCTGTGAATCCTACGCAGGCGTGCAAATTGTTATAAAAAAGTAACACAAAGCGGCAAGCATCGCCCGGACGCCTCGGAAGATGAAAGGTCCTTGCGGTCGGCGAGGACATCACCACAAAGCAGAAAAACCGTCATTTATCACCGCCAATATTTGCAATTTTGTCAGCACGCACTCGCTGAATTGAAGGAAAAGCGAACTGCCCCATGAGACGAGAGGGAAGCAAAGAGCAGCAGCTCTATTGAATTAACGCACGCTTTCGGGAGTGACTTTTTGTTGCACGTCGAGCAGTTAGATCGTCACTTCTCAAATCCGAATGGACTTAATTGGATCATCATTTCGCACCTTAGCATTCACGGGAACATCTTAATAAGGCCACCCCTTCTGGATACGCCCATGAAAATCAAGTATTCCAGGAATTCCATGTTAACGGAGGCGTGTATCGCTAAAATTTTTAAAGCTAATGAAGTATTTTTATGAACTTCATTTTCGCTCGGTCGCTCGGTTAGCGAAGGCTTCTCATTGACCGAATTCCAGATAAAATTCCTCTGTTACTCTACGCTAGATGTATACTTTTGCAGCACCAGAAGCTGCTTGATTATTCAACTTCAACAGCTCGACTGAGTTGAACCAGATGTCCTATACTACTGCTGTTCTAATGCTCAAGAGCAGCGAGCTAATCTGCACGACGAAAATCTCCTAGAGACCAAAAACATGATCGCAAGGACCGATATGAAAATCAAGGCATGTACGCTGACTTTGCTTGTCGTCGCATCTATCGCAAATTCCAGCCTGGCGTTTGCCCAGGCGAAGACCACTACATTTGACCTTGCTGATGTAAATAAAGATGGATTCGTCGACAAGGCGGAAGATGAAGCTGCAAACCTTAAAAGCTTCAGGTCTTACGACACAGATGGTGACGGGAAACTTTCCCAAGCTGAAATGTCTACGAAATTCAAAGGGCTGCCGCCAGCGGAAATCGCGAGGGGCATTTCAGCCAACTTGTCTTTGATGGACTCGGATAAAGACGGTAGCATTTCTTGGGAAGAATTCAAATACTGGTACTACGAAAACGTGTTCAGCGCCATGGATGGGGATCATGATGGCCGCTTAACAAAAGCCGAATTCATATTGAACGAAGATGCTCCTTGAATAGGCCTGATGAAGACAATTTTCTGACCTAAAAAAACCCCATTTCGGGGTTTTTTTTAGGTCAATCGTAATGCCTCTAATGAATTCTGGGAGAATCTTTAGCCGATTTCCCTTGCCCTTTCCAATCACCAGGCTGTCTGCCCCGCGGACAAACTGATTCATATTTGAGCCAGCCCTCCCAATCATCATTTGTCCAAGGGCGTGGCTGGATCCAACCGAAACTTACGGGACATTGAGTGCTTCCAGGATGAGGAACGGGGCACCAAGGGACAAAGTGAGGTGTCCAGGCGAGCCCGCCCGTAAAGGGATGACGAGGGCTCCATGCCGTATTTCCCCAATTCCCATTACGTTTCCAACCCTCTGTACAAAAAACAAATGGATCGTCCTGCTTGTAGTCCTTCCTATAGCCAATTTTATTCTGCGCGCTCGCCTCAAAGGCGAGCAGTAAAACAACTAAGAACCCCCAATGCATTTTCATGCTCACACTCCATGTAGGGAAGAGACTCTGGCGCACAAATTCGGGACGGCGGTAAGCCACGATGAAGATTCGACCGGCAGATTGGATATTACCAGCAGTCGCACCTCGTGCACGGCAGTACGCTACCGGCTCTTGACCTTGCGGTCACCCAACAGCGCGCTGATGACAATGCTGGCGCCCAGCGCGGCGCCGATGAAGAACAGGATCAGGGCGACGGTGGGATAGCCGAACAAGGTGCTGGCGGTGGGGATGCGCATCATCAAGGCCGAGGCCATGATCAGGGCGGCGGTGACGACACCGGCGGCCACGCGGTTGGCGATCTTCTGCAGGCTCTCCATGAGGTGGGATTCTTCCAGCCCGGAGATGCGGATCTGCAGCTTGTTGTCCGACAGGACGTCCAGGATGTCCGACACCTTGCGCGGACCATCCCGCACCAACGACTGCAGGTCCATCAGCTCGCTGGCCATGTTGGGCGAGGAGAAGGACTGGCGCAGGCGCGCGCGCATGACGTGCTGCAGATGGCCTTCGACCACCGCCTTGGCATCCAGCTCGGGCGACAGCGCGCGACAGACCGTATCCAGGTTGAGCAGCGCCTTGCCCAGCATCGACAGTTCCGGCGGCGTCCGCAGGCCGCAGGCCATGGCGGTGCGCACCAGGTCGAGCACGACGATGCCCTCGGACGTGGTCTCGCTGTGCGCCGAATAGCGGCTGATCAGCTGGCCGATCTCGCGGTTGAAACGCTCGCCGTCGAAATCCTCGAGCTGTGTTCCCAGCGCGAGCATCTCCCTGGCCACGGATTCGCCGCGGCCATCGACCGCAGCGAACAACAGCTTGAGCAGGCGTTCGCGCTGCCCGGGCGGCACGTTGGCCACCATTCCCAGGTCGAAGATCGCCAGCCGGTGGTCCGGTGTGACCCGCAGGTTGCCCGGATGCGGATCGGCATGGATCTCGCCATGAACGAAGATCTGGTCCAGGTAGCCGCGCAGCAGTGCCGAGGAGAGCGGCAGCATCGGCTGCTCGATCCGGCGCACGGCCGGCACCTGGTCCACGCGCACACCATCGACCAGTTCCATGGTCAGCACGCGGCGACGGGTCAGGTCCCAGATCGGGCGCGGGACCATCAGCTCGGGGTACGCATTCAGGTGCGATGCAAAGCGCTCCAGATTCTCCGCCTCGGCCACGTAGTCCAGTTCGGCCACCAGGGTGCGGCCAAATTCCTCCAGCCAGTCGGTGAAGCGCAGGTTGCGGCCGACCTTGGTCAGCTTGTCGGCGGCGCCTGCGATCGAACGCAGCATCGACAGGTCCGACAGCAGGCGCTGGGCCACGCCGGGCTTCTGCACCTTGACCGCCACCGCCGTGCCATCGCGCAGGACCGCGCGGTGGACCTGCGCCAGCGAGGCAGTCCCCAGCGGCACCGGATCGAATTCGATGAAGACCTTGCTCAGGCGCACGCCCAGATCCGTTTCCAGCGCCTGGCGGATATGCTCGACCGGCACCGGCGAGACATCTTCCTGCATGCGCTCCAGCGCAGTGGCGTAGCTGGGCGGGACGATGTCAGGACGCGTGGAGAGCATCTGGCCGAGCTTGATGAAGGTCGGCCCCAACGCTTCGAGATCGCGGCTGAATTCGGCCGGCGTGCCGTCGTCGACGGCCACCTCGTCCAGCAGCGAGTCCTGTGCCAGCCCGGAAAACACGCCCGAGTGCCGATAACGGAACAGGAACTTCATGATCTGCTTGCGGCGCTCCATCGCCCCTTCGCTGTGCACCGGCACGGCGGGCTCGGGCGTGGCAGTGGTGCCGTCGTGGGTCATTGCCTGGGGATTCCGGATCGAGCTGGGCCTGCGATTGTGTGAACGCGACGGTCACAGGCCAGTGAAGCCGCCTGGATCCAGGACGCGCCACGCGCCCTCAACGCCACCCGGCACTCGCAGCCCGAGCGTCGTTGCGGGCCGGTGCGCCGCGCGCACATTGGTACGCCAGTGGCGAGCCGACGCATCGCGACGCGCCGTCCAGGCGTCAGCCCTGCAGCTCGCGCAGCGTCACCGAAGGCGGTGCATCCAGCACTTTGCGGGTGGCGAACAGGCCGGCCACCAGCGCGGCGACCACGCCGGCCACGCCACCGACGGCGGCCAATGTCCAGTTCGGTTCCCACGGCAGGTCGAACACCTTCACCGCGACCACACCGGACAGGATCGAGGCGGCAATCGCGGCCACCAGGCCGGAGAGCAGGCCGATGGCGGCGAATTCCGACGCCTGGGCCATCCGTAGCTGGCGGCGGCTGCCACCCAGCACGCGCATCACCCCGCCCTCGAGCAGGCGTTCGTCCTGACTGGCGCTGACCGCCGCCATCAGCACCAGCAGGCCGGCGGCCAGCGAGAACCAGAACACCACCTGCACCACCGTGCTGACCTGGTCGGCGGTGCTGCGTACCTGCTTGAGCACCTGATCGATGTCGATCACCGACAGGTTGGGGAAGGCCTGCACCAGCTGCGCGGTGAAGCGCGGGTGGTCCGGCGGCACGTTGATTGCGGTGATATGGCTGGCCGGGTAGTCCTGCAGCACGCCGGGCGAAACCATCACAAAGAAATTCGGCTTGAAGCTTTCCCAATCGACCTTGCGCAGGCTGGTGATCCTGCCGGTCAGCGTCTGCCCGGCGATGTCGAAGGCGACGGTGTCGCCGAGCTTCCAGCGCAACTGTTCGGCGAAACCCTCTTCGACCGACAGCTCGGTCGTGGCGGTCGGCTGTGGTCCCCAGAATGTGCCGGCAGTGACCTTGTTGTCATCACGCAGCGTGGTGGCCGTGGACAGGTTGAACTCGCGCTCGGCGCGGCGGCGGGCCTCGTCATCGGTGTAGTCGGCGCCACTGGCCGCCTTGCCGTTGAGGCTCTGCAGGCGGCCACGCACCATCGGGAACAGCGTGGGCTGGCCCAGCCCCTGCCTGGCCATGAAGTCGGCCACCGGCTGCACCTGGTCGTCCTGCACGTTGATGATGAAGCGATTGGGTGCGTCGGCCTGCAGCGCCAGCTGCCAGCGATCGAGCAGGTCGGTGCGCACGAAGGTCAGCAGCAGCAGCGCCATCAACCCCAGGCCCAGCGCCGAGATCTGCGCCACGCTGGTGCCGGCGCGGCGACTGACATTGGCCAGCCCGTAGCGCAGCGAACCGCGCAGCCGCGAGCGCAGCTTGCGCACGGCGAAGATCAACAGCCAGGCAAAGCCCGCCAGCACCACCAGCGTGGCCGCGATGCCGCCGAGCATGGCAAAGCCCAGCGCAGGCGAGCCCGCCTTCCACCACAGCAGCGCCGCCAGGCCGGCGAAGCCGGTCACCGCAACCAGGATCGCGCTGGGTTCGGTCGGGTCCAGGTCACGGCGCAGCACGCGCAGCGCCGGCACGCGACGCAGGGCCAGCACCGGCGGGGCGCCGAAGGCCAGCAGCACAATCAGGCCGACGCCATAGCCTTGCGCGGCCGGGCCCCAACCTGCGGGTGGAATGGCCACTTTCAGCGCGCGCTCCAGCCAGCCGGCGATGCCCCATTGCAGCGCGAAGGCGACCACTACCCCGACGGTGCAAGCGATCAGGCCCAGCAGCACCAGTTCGCCCACATGGATGCCGACCAGGCGCGACTGCTGCGCGCCCAGGCAACGCATCACCGCCACCCCGGACAGATGGCGTTCGCTATGCCGGCGCGCGGCCATGGCCACGGCCACGGCGGCCAGGATCACCGAGACCAGCGCCGCCAGGCCGAGGAAACGGCCCGCCCGGTCCAGCGCCGAGCGCACTTCCGGACGGGCATCCTGGATGGTTTCCAGGCGCTGGCCACGGCCCAGCGCTTCGCGCGCGGTGGCGGTGAAGCGCTCGACCGCGCCCGCCTCGCCGGCAACCACCAGGCGATAGCCGATGCGGCTACCCAGCTGGACCAGGCCGGTCGCCGGCAGGTCGGCGGCATTGAGGAACACCTTGGGCGCGACGTTGAAGTAATCCAACGCCGCGTCCGGCTCCTGCGTCACCAGCGCCGCCAGGGTCAGCGTCGAATCGCCCAGCGACACTTTGTCCCCCAACCGCGCGCCGAGCGTGTCCGCGCCCGCGCGAGTCATCCACAGCGTGCCCGGCGCGGGGATCCCGTCGGCGGCGTGTTCGGCCGGCGTCTTTGCATCGGTGAGGGTGAAACTGCCGCGCAGCGGAAAGCCTTCGCCCAGTGCGCGCAGGTCGCCCAGACGCAGCTGCGCGTCGTCGCCATCGCCGACGCGGATCATCGTGTTGAGTTCGGTGGTCTGCGTGCTGCGCAGGCCCGGCGCCCTGGCGGCCTCGGCGATGCCGCCTTCGATCGGTGCATCGCCACGCACGACCACATCGCCACCGAGCAGGCGGTTGGCCTCGATCGCCAGCGCGCGTTCGGCGCGGTCGGTGACAAAGCCCACCGAGGTCACCGCCACCACTGCCAGGATCAAGGCGGCCAGCAGGATGCGGACTTCGCCCGCGACCAAGTCGCGCCGCAGCTGGCGCCAGGCCAGGCGCAGGGTACTCATGCGCCAGCCACCAGTTTGCCGCTGTCCAGGCGCAGCACGCGGGTGCAGCGCGCGGCCAGGGCTTCGTCATGGGTGACCAGCACCAGCGTGGTGCCGGCCTGGGCATTGAGCGCGAACAGCAACTCTTCGATGGCATGACCGGTGCGCTGGTCCAGGTTGCCGGTGGGTTCATCGGCGAACAGCAGTGCCGGGCGGGTGACGAAGGCGCGGGCCAGGGCCACGCGCTGCTGTTCGCCACCGGAGAGCTGGCGCGGGTAATGGGACAACCGCCCGGACAGGCCGACGTCTTCCAGGATTTTCTCCGCAGGCGCCTGCGGATCGGCATCGCCGCGCAACTCCAGCGGCAGCATCACGTTTTCCAGCGCGGTCAGCGACGGCAACAGTTGGAAGTTCTGGAAGACGAAGCCGACCTTTTCGCCCCGCACGCGCGCACGGCCGTCTTCATCCAGAGTCGAAAGCACCGCACCATCCAGCGTCACTGTCCCGCTGGTGGGCGTATCCAGCCCGGCCAGGAGCGACAGTAGCGTGCTCTTGCCCGAGCCGGACGCACCGACGATCGCCACCGTGTCGCCGCGTCCGATCTGGAACGAGACCCCATCGAGGATGGTCAGCGTGCTGCCCGGCAGGGTGACCTGCTTGCCGAGCGAGGCGACCTGCAGCACGGCGGTGGCCGGGGTGGAAGTGATGGGCTTGTCAGCGTGCAGCAGGGGGGAGTCGGCCATGATGGGGCGTCTTGAAAACCGGAAAGAAGAAGATGCCCTCAGGTTATGCGGTCGCGCGTCGCCCCGTGCAATGGTGGCTGGCGCTGGTGCTGATGACATTCATGCAAGCGCTGCAGGCCCAGCCAGCACCCAAGGCCGCCACGGCGGCAACCACCAGGACCGTCCTGGTGATGGGCGACTCGCTGTCGGCCGGCTACGGCCTGGGCCCTAACGAGGGCTGGGTACCGCTGACCACCGCCAAGATCGCCAATGAAAAGCCCGGCTGGAAGGTAGTCAACGCCAGCATCAGCGGCGAGACCAGCGCCGGCGGCGCCTCCCGCATCGCCGCGCAGCTGCAGCGGGTCAAGCCGGCGGTGGTGGTGATTGAATTGGGCGCCAACGACGGCCTGCGCGGCCTGCCGCTGGCCCAGACCCGCACAAACCTGGAGAAGATGATCACCGCGTCCCAGAAAGCCGGTGCCAGGGTCCTGCTGCTTGGCATGCAGATGCCGCCCAACCTGGGCCGGGCCTACACCGAAGGCTTCGCCGGCAATTTCAGCGCGCTGGCCAAGCAGTACGACACCGCATTCATCCCGTTCTTCCTGCAACCGATCGCCAGCGACCGGGCCAATTTCCAGCCTGACAACCTGCATCCCACTGCGGCGGTACAACCGACGATCCGTGACTTCGTCTGGCCCAAACTGGGACCGCTGTTGAAATAACAGCGCCAGGTTTTGCCCACTCAAGCATCGGCCGCGCCTGTTCAGCGCGGCCTTTCTGTTTCCCCAATGCGCGCTTCATGCGTGGCGAACGAGGTGATCACCATGATCGGGCAAGCCTTCCCACACCGGAGATCTGCCATGTTGCGTGCCCTGTTCGTTGGTGGCGTCGTGGACAACAGCGAGATGGACATGGACGGCCCGCAGCCGCCAGTCCATTACCCCGAAAACGGCCATACCGGTCGCCCGCGCTACAAGCTGCATCTGATCGGCCGCCAGGATGGCGACGTGGTGTATGCCGTATATGGCGCGCCCGACCTGGCCGACGAGGAGATCGAACGCGTCGCCGAAGAGCGCGGCTATGCGCGTCGTTTCGAGACCGAAGCGGTCGCTGCCGATTCCTGACCAGGGAAGGCCTGGACCTCAGGGGTAATTCGGCCTGGGCGCCCAATAGTCCTCCAACGACTTGGTTGCCTCTTCTTTCCAGGCCGAATCAGGGTGGAACGCCAGCAGGTCGAGCACATCGACAACCACGCTGGCCTCATCTGGCGTCATCCACCCCGTCCTGCTTGCATTCTTGTGCGGTGGGACCAGCAATTCCAGAAAATTGCCCAGGCCTGTGGAACGGTTGTCGTCGAGTCGCTCGACAAGCGCGACAAGGAGTCTTGGCGTGTAGTGATTCCAAGACGCTGCATCGAGGAACGCGATGCCAGCTGCGTAGCTGTCGATGTATTCGAAGCTGGGGGCGTCAATGACCGGATCGTATCCGGGTGGTTCCAGATGATCATCCAGCGCGTCACCCGCACGCAGTGAAAGAGATGGTCTCTCGGGGGCGCTTGAAAATGCGCGTTGAATGCGAGCGATCAAGGTTTGGCATTCGGTGTCCATGCAATCAGGAGTCATCGCAGGGATGCCGGGCGCAAGCGCTCCCGGAGGGCTGACATGCCCTAGAAGGATCCGAGCCGCGTGACTTTGCGGATCCGGTCCAGCCATACATGATGCTGACGGGTCGGATCGGCGAGGTCGTCCAGCCGCAGCAGCCCGTTGATGCCTTCGCGCTGCTCGGCATCGCGGAAGGTCTGCACCGTGGGCTGCACCGGCACGGCGCCCCGCAGCTCGCTGCCGTCGTCCAGTTCGATCACGACCTTGGCTTCTGACGGAAGCTGGGTGACCAGTGCTTCCAGCTGCGCGATCTGGGTGGCATCGGTGTGGACGCGTTCGGCGTATTTGCTCATGACGACCTCGTGGCGGGAATCGATGGCGGCCATGCTGGGCCGGCGCGGTGTAACGCGATGTCGAGGCGCCGTGCGACGCGGCGCTCAGATTTTTCCTACACGCCATGGTGGCCTTGCCCGAGTGCGCCAGAGCGCCGGTCCACGTCAAGCTTGCCAGTCGGCGGAGCGCCCTCCTCCACCTGGACCTTGTCATGCAGCGCCTGTTGTTCACCGTCACCGCGCAGGACCAGGGCTGGCAGCTCTACGAGGGCGAGCATGGCCGGTTCTGGTTCAACGATCGCGCCGAAGCGCTGCATACCGCCGACGTGATCGCCACCAGTCTCCACAGCCAGCACGGCATCCGCAGCGCCGTGGTCGTGGACATGGCTGGCCGCGAGGCCGTGTTGGTCTCGCGCCACGGCTGAAGACCGCCGCCTCCTCCGCCGCGTTGCGTCAGGCAGCGATCCCGGAGAGCTGACGCAACGCCTGCTCGAAGGTGTCCACGGGCTGGCCGCCCTGCAGCAGGTGCTGCTGGTTGAACACCACCGACGGCACCGCGGTAATGCCGGCCTGGCGCCAGCGCGCCTCGTCCTGGCGCACCTGCTCGACGTAGCGGTCGCTGTCCAGCACGGCCCGTGCCTCGGCGGCATCCAGCCCGGCCTGTGCCGCGGTCTGCACCAGCTGGCCATGGTCGGAAATATCCAGCCCCTGGGTGAAGTACGCCTCCAGCAGCGCCTGCTTGAGCCGCAGCTGCGATGCCGCATCCCGTTCACCGGCCCAGTGCAGCAGGCGATGGGCATCGAAGGTGTTGAAGCTGCGGGTGCGCTTGTCCAGATCGAAGGTGAAGCCAAGTTCCTCGCCACGGGCGCGGATCGTCTCGCCGCTGGCCTTGTACTGGGCCGCGCTCATGCCGTACTTGCGCGTCAGGCGCTGCTGCAGGTCTTCGCCACCGGGCGCGAGGTCGGGATCGAGCTCGAAGGGCTGGAAGTGCAATTCCAGCTGCAGGCCGTCGATGCGTCGGGCGGCGGTCAGCAACGCCTGCAGCCCGATGGCGCACCAAGGACAGACCACGTCGGAGACGAAATCCACGCGGACCGGCTCACCTGCGGGTGGAATCGATGAAGCTTCGGTCATGGCCGTGGCCCTGGATGCAATTGCGGATGGCCATTGCAACGCGCCATGGCTGCCCGCTCAACCACTCCGGTGGGATGCTTTGTCTTGGCGACCCGGTATGCCTGCCTGGATGCTTGCCGCTACGACACCGTCCCGCGGCGATACAGCACGCCTCACGGCGTGGCCATGGGCGTGGAACCGGCGCCGCCGACGAACGCGATGCGGTCGCCCCGTCCTCCGCAAGGTCCACGCCGGTGCTTGCGCAGGCTTCGTCGTCGCGACCATGGCTCGGCAGCGCGCGACCCGCGCGGCCGCCGTCGGTGACCCATAGACCGACGTCGGCGTGGGAGATGGCCCGCCTCCGTCGGGGTCCTGGGCCGATGCCGCCCGGCGTGCTGCCGCCGGGCCGCAGCAGCGCCGCCGGCGGAGCGATCAAGCGCCGCACGCGCGCTCAGTAGGGGCTGGCCGTGGGCCGCACGATGATCTCGCTCACATCCACCGCATCGGGCTGGCCGATGGCGTAGGCAATCGCGTTGGCGATAGCCTCGGCGGGAATGGCCAGCGCGCGGAAATCGTCCATGTAGCCGCGTGCGCCGGCATCGCTGATGTCATGGCCCAGCTCGGAGGTGGTCACGCCCGGCGAGATGACCGTGACGCGCAGGTCGGTGTGTTCCTGACGCAGGCCCTCGGAGATCGCCAGCACCGCGAACTTGGTCGCGCTGTACACCGCGCTGGTGGGATAGACCGTGTGCCCGCCGATGGAAGAAACGTTGATGAACTGGCCGCCGCCTTGCGCCTGCATCACCGGCAGGCCGGCGGCGATGCCGTGCAGCACGCCGCGGATGTTGACGTCGATCATGCGGTTCCACTCATCGACCTTGCCCGCATCCAGGCGCGAGAGCGGCATGACGCCGGCGTTGTTGATCACCACATCGACGCGGCCGTGCTCGGCCTGGGCCTGGGCGACGAGCGCCTGAACATCGGCCAGTTCGGTCACGTCGATCGCGCGCCAGCTCGCGCTGCCACCGGCAGCGGTGAGTTCATCGGCCAGGGCCTGCAGGCGATCGGCGCGGCGTGCACCCAATACGACGTGGGCGCCCTGCGCGGCCAGCACGCGGGCGGCGGCTTGCCCGATGCCGCTGCTGGCGCCGGTGATGACGATGGTCTTGCCTTGGATATTGGACATGGGATGCTCCGGGTGCTCCAGGCCAGGCGACATGCCTGGCGGGTGCAGCCACGATGCGGCGCGCCGCGCGTGCGGCGATATCCGGTTCCTGCGGGACCATTGCCTGATCCTCCAAAGATGCGCAGACCGGCCATGCTGCGCCGCGCAGCCTGCCTAGACTGGTCGCCATGGACAACCTCCCCGCCCTGCCTGTGCCCCCCGCCGCGATCGAGCCGCCGCAGTTGTCCACACTGGTGGCAGAACTGGCCCAGCGGATTGAACGATCCACCAGCAGCAACGGCATCCACCCCACCGCCTGGGCACCGCTGACCCTGGCCCGCGCCGATCGACCGGCGGCCATGCCGACGGTGACGGTGCAGGAACCGTCGCTGTGCCTGGTCGCCCAGGGCGGCAAGCAGGTGCTGCTGGGCAGCGAGGTCTTCGAATACGACGCCTCGCACCATCTGCTGGCCTCGGTGGACCTGCCGGTGACCGGACGAGTCACGCTGGCCAGTGCGCAGCGGCCTTACCTGTGTTTCATCCTGCGCATGGATCCGGTACAGATCGCCGCACTGGTGGCCGAGCTGCGTCCCGCGCTGGGCGACCTGCCGCCACCCACGCGCGGCCTGAGCCTGGGCCCGGCCGATCCGGCGCTGATCGAGGTCGCGGTGCGGATGATGCGGCTGCTGGACGCGCCCGATGATCTCCCCGCGCTGGCCCCCTTGCTGATGCACGAACTGCTCTACCGCCTGCTGCGCAGCGACCAGGGCGGCATGCTGCGCCATATCGCCGTGGCCGATTCGCCGGGTCAGCGCATCACCCGCGCGATCGGCTGGCTGCGCGAGCACTATCGCCAGCCGCTGCGGATCGACACCATCGCCCGCCACGCGCACATGAGTCCATCCTCGCTGCACCAGCACTTCAAGGCGATCACCGCGATGAGCCCGCTGCAATACCAGAAGCAGCTGCGCCTGCAGGAAGCCCGCCGCCTGCTGCTGGCCGGCGCACCCGACGCGGCCAGCGCCGGGCACGAAGTGGGCTATGGAAGTCCCTCGCAGTTCAGCCGTGAATACAGCCGCCTCTTCGGCGCGCCGCCGCAACGCGATATCGCCCGGCTGCGCGCGAGTTAGAGCAGCGTCGCCGCAGCATCACGCGTGCGGCAGCGTTTGCTTCAACGTGGCCATGTCCTTCCACGGATCGCTTTTCAGGCGCGCGGCACGCTGCAGGGCCTTGTCCAGCGTGAATTCACCGGGCGAGCTGATTTTCCCCAGGTCTTCCCAGCGCAACGGTACGGCCACGGTGGCGTGCGCGCGCGCGCGCAGCGACCAGCTGCACACACTGGTGCTGCCGCGCCCGTTGCGCAGCCAGTCGATGAAGATCTTCTGCTCGCGCTTGGCCTTGCTCATGGTTGCGATGTAGCGCTCGGGCTGGTGCTGGGCCATGGCGCTGGCGAAGGCTTCGCAGAATTCCTTGACCGTATCCCAGCTGGGACCTGGATCGATCGGCACCACCACGTGCAGGCCCTTGCCGCCGGACAGGCGGACGAAACTCTCAAGGCCGGTCTGGCGCAGGTTGGCGCGGATCTGGCGCGCAGCGTCCTTGGTCTGGTCCCAGGACACGCCCGGGCCAGGGTCCAGGTCGAACACCAGCCGGTCCGGTTGCTCCGGCGCGGCCACGGTCGAGCCCCAGGGATGCAGCTCCAGGGTGTTCATCTGCACCAGCGCCAGCACGCCTTCGATATCGTCAACGTACAGGTAATCCTCGGTGCCGCTCTTCTGCTTCAACGGCACCGCGTGCACGCCTTTGCCCAGCGACGGCGCGTGGTGCTTCTGGAAGAAGCATTCCCCACCGGCACCCTCCGGACAGCGCAGCAGCGACAGCGGCCGGCCGACCAGTTCCG
Organism: Pseudoxanthomonas sp.; assembly: GCA_044235875.1. GTDB lineage: Bacteria > Pseudomonadota > Gammaproteobacteria > Xanthomonadales > Xanthomonadaceae > Pseudoxanthomonas_A. The sequence goes on along the minus strand of JBIIHJ010000016.1, from coordinate 1,327 downwards.
GCAGCAACAGTGGCGCGATGCGCCGGTAGTAGTCGGCGACCTGGCCCTTGGTGATCTTGTCCTTGGGATAGACGACACGATCGGGATGGGTGATGTTGACCGCGCTGTCGGCGCTGCCAGCGTCGGCCTTGTCGGCCTTGAGTGCGGCCATGTCCTTGTCCTCACGCAACCGTTTGAATGCCGCCTGGCGCAGCAGCCCCTCCTTGCCCCATCCCCGATAGGCCACCTCGGCCAGCAGCTGCGGTTTGACCCAGTGCACGCTGCGCGCGTTGAACGGCACATGCTCGGGCAGATCGACCGCGGCGCGATCGCTGTGCAGCGGCTCGAGGCGTGCCAGCAGCGATGTGAGCATCGCATCGTCATAGCCGGTGCCTACGCGCCCGGCATAGATCAGCTCGCCTTTTTCCACGCGCGCCATCAGCAACGAGCCGAAACCGGTCCGGGTGCCCTTGGGTGGCGTGTAGCCGACGACGACGAATTCATCGGTCTGTTCGTGCTTGACCTTGACCCAGGCCTCCGAGCGCGCGCCGGTATAGGCCGAATCCACGCGCTTGCTGACGATGCCCTCCAGCCCGGCCTTGGCGCTGGCGGCAAACACCTCGCCCCCGTGGCCGAGCACGTGGTCGCTGAAGGCGATCAGGCCGGGCGTGTCGCCCAGCAGCGCCTTCAACAGGTCCTTGCGCGCGACCAGCGGCGCGCGGCTGATGTCCACGCCGGCCACCCCGGGCAGGTCGAAGACCAGATAGCGCAGCTGCGCCTTGACCGTGCCATCGATGGTCCGTTGCAGCGCCGAGAAATCACTTCTCCCGCGGGAGTCGATCACCACCAGCTCGCCATCCAGGCGCGCATCGCGTACCGGCAGCGCGCCGATGGCGGCGACGATCTCGGGAAAGGTGTCGTTCCAGTCCAGGCCGTTGCGCGAACGCAGCTTGACCTGTCCATCGACCAGGTCGGCCAGCAGCCGGTAGCCATCCCACTTGATTTCGTGCAGCCAGTCATCGCCGGCCGGCGCCACGGCGCGCAGCTTGCACAGCTGCGCCGCATAGCCTGGCGGATAGGGCGTGTCGCGCGCGCCTTCCAGGGCCAGCGCGCGACGCTTCCAGGCGGCATCGGCCTTGGCCCGCTTGCGCGCTGCCGCGGGCGCCTTGACCGCTTTGGCGGGCGGCGCCTGCCTGGCCGGGGCGGAGGCACGCGCAGCCTTGGACGACGTCTTCGTACCCTTGGCAGAAACGGCGGGCGCATCCACCAGATCATCGGCCTCCCGATCGGCCGCGAATTCGTCGTCGCGCTTGATCAGCAGCCACTGGCGCTGCTTGCCGCGCAGGTT
>JBIIHJ010000015.1:0-25656 GCA_044235875.1 Pseudoxanthomonas sp. | reverse complement strand
ACGCATGCGGCGCAGCAGGTCCAGGTTTTCTTCCGGGCTGCGGTCGCGGTAGGGCGAGTTGCGGCCGGGCTCGGTCAGGGTGCCGCGGTACTCGCGCACTTGTTCGGCCGACAGGTCGCAGACGAAGGCGTCGCCCTGGCTGACCAGCTTTTCGGCGGCCAGGTACAGCACGTCGAAATAGTCCGAGGCATGGCGCAGGTTGGCCCAGTCAAAGCCCAGCCAGCGCACATCGTCCTGGATGGCGGCGACGAACTCGGGGTCTTCCTTGGCCGGGTTGGTGTCGTCCAGGCGCAGGTTGCATACGCCGCCGAACTCGGCGGCCACGCCGAAGTCCAGGCAGATCGCCTTGGCATGGCCGATGTGCAGGTAGCCGTTGGGCTCGGGCGGGAAGCGCGTGCGGATGCCCTGGTGCCGGCCCTGGGCCAGGTCCTCACGCACGATCTGGCGGATGAAATCCCTTTTTTCCGGGGCGGAATCGGCGGGAACGGTGGGGGTCTGGGACATGATCGGGCAGGCAACGTCGAATAATCGGCAAGTTTAGCCGATGGCCCCTGTCGCCATGGCCGGATCGGCCGCTCCCTTCCGAAGCAGACAGCCTGGTTGCGCTTTTTTTTTTAGGCGACCTGCTCAGCGCCAAACCAAGCCAGGCGGGAGCCGCCATGGCGGCGAAGCGGCTTCACCAGTCGAGCCCTATGCGTCCTTGCGGCCTCCACAGGGTGCGGGGGCGGGACGCGTATGCTCGACCGCAACGCCGCCGGCCTTCGTCCTGGGAACTGCCATGCAAGTCGCCTATCGCGCCGACAACCTGTTCGACGCCCACCTGGCCAAGCACGCGCTGGAAGACGCCGGCATCCCGGCGTTCGTCTTCGGCGAATCGCTGCTGGGGGCCGGCGGCGAGCTGCCGCTGTTCGGCGTGTTGCGGGTCTGCGTGCCGACCGTGGCATTGCCCGATGCGCGCGCGGCGCTGCAGGCGGCGGGCTTGCTGGATGGCCCGGAAGACCCCACATACGAAGGGCTGCCCGACGCGGGCCTGTTGCCCGCCTGAAGGCCTTCTTTTCCCCTGGAGGTTCCCATGTTTGAAGAACTCACCGCTCGCCTGGGCATCGGCGCGTTCAAGCAGCGCTTGCCGCGTGAAGGCGAAGCGCTGCCGGGTCGCGCCCAGCCGCTGCCGCTGCGCAACGTGCACTTCGTCAATGGCCATCCGCTGCAGGGTGATTTCGCTGGCCTGGAGACGCTGGACGTGGGCATGGGGTGTTTCTGGGGCGCCGAGCGCAAGTTCTGGCAGCTGCCGGGCGTGTACACCACTGCGGTCGGCTATCAGGGTGGCATCACGCCCAATCCGACCTATGAGGAAAGCTGCACCGGCCAGACCGGCCACGCCGAAGTGGTGCGGGTGGTGTTCGACCCGGCCAAGGTGTCGCGCGAGGAGATCCTGCGCACCTTCTGGGAAAACCACGACCCCACCCAGGGCATGCGCCAGGGCAACGACCGCGGCACCGAGTACCGCTCGGCGATCTACTGCCAAACCCAGGGCCAGTACGACGCCGCCATCGCCACCCGCGACGCCTACCAGCAGCGCCTGCGCGAGGCCGGCTATGGTCAGATCACCACCGAGATCGTCTACCCGGCGCCGCCGTTCTATTTCGCCGAGGACTACCACCAGCAGTATCTGGCCAAGAATCCCAATGGCTACTGCGGCCTGGGCGGCACCGGCGTCAGTTGCGCGATCGGGCTGGATGCCTGACCGATCGCGTGTTTGCTTGAACCCAACCTCCTCGCACCTGCGGGGAGGTCGCTGTCAGGTGCAATCACACTCAGGCGAATTCCCCAGCAAACATCGCCCGGGTCCGGGCGATGTCCTCCTCCCGTTCCGGATGCAGCTGGCGCAGGCAGGCCTCGGCGAAACCGACCGGGCTGGTGCCCGGCGCGGTGATCAGGCCGCCGGCACTGACCACCTTCTCCTCCCGGTACTGGGCCTGGCCTGCGTAGATGTCGCCGACATGGTCGGTGAGGAATGCCAGCGAATTGCTGGTATGCGGCTGGGCGTCCAGCAGCCCGGCGTAGGCCAACGCCAGGGTCGCGCCACAGATGGCGGCCACCGGCCGGCCGGCGGCGATCCGCTCGCGCAATACGCCGCTCAGGCCCGGGATTTCGCCGGCCTGCCAGCGTTCGCTGCCGGGCAGGATCCATAGATCGGCCTCCAGCGGCGCCAGGTCCGACAGCGCGAAGTCCGGCGCGATGCGCAGGCCGCCGATCGAGTTCACCGGCTGGCCGTCGATGCTGGCGATGACGACCGTGTCGCCGAACCATTCGCGTGCCGCGGGCAGCACCACGCCGATTTCCCAATCCGCCACGCCATCGACCATCACCACTGCGATCGTGCTCATTGCCTGTGTCCTGTGCCTTGCTGCGGGAATCTCGATTGTCTGCATCGGATGCAAATCCGCAGTGAGCATCGGCCATTGGCCGCGCGCGAGGGCGCAGACCATGCAAAACGTGAAACTCCGGCCGGTGCGCGGCAGGCCTTGCGGCTAGAATGACCCCATGCCCGCGCTGTCCGACAACCTGGCCAACCAGCTGCTCATCGCGCTGCCCGCGTTGGACGATCCCCATTTCTCGCGCAGCGTCGCTCTGATCTGCCAGCACGACGACGACGGCGCCATGGGCGTGGTCGTCAACCGCGCCTCGGAGTACACCCTGGGTGAAGTGCTGCGCCAGATGAACCTGGACACCGACGACCAGTCCCTGCGCAACCGCGTGGTGCTCTACGGCGGGCCGGTCCATCCCGAGCGTGGCTTTGTCCTGCATGACGGCGCCCGCGAGTGGGATTCGACCCTGCAGATCACCGATGGCCTGTACCTGACCACCTCGCGCGACATCCTCGAAGCGATGGCCGAGGGCCGCGGCCCGGACAATGCCGTGGTCGCCCTGGGTTGCGCCGGTTGGGGTGCCGGGCAGCTGGAATTCGAATTGGGCGAGAACAGCTGGCTGACCGCGCCGGCCGATGGCGAGCTGCTATTCGACATGCCGCTGGACCAGCGCTGGCAGGCCGCCGGCGGCCGGATCGGCGTGGACATGACCCGCATGACGGACTACAGCGGTCACGCATGATGGACCAGGCCAGGAACGTCTTCCTCGCCCGCGCCTGGCGCCGTCCGCAGACGGCGCATCCTTCTATTTCCACCCAACCCGGCTCTTGTCCATGAAGCTTGACGGCACCGTGCTGGGCTTCGACGTGGGCTCGCGCCGGATCGGCGTGGCCGTGGGCAGCGCCTTCGGCACCGGCGCGCGCGCGCTGGCAGTGGTCGATGTACATCCCAGCGGCCCGGACTGGGCGGCGCTGGACAAGCTCCAGGCCGAGTGGCGGCCAGACGGCCTGGTGGTGGGCGATCCGCTGACCCTGGACGGCGGCGACCAGCCGATCCGCAAGCGCGCCCAGGCCTTCGCCCGCGAGCTGCGTGCACGCTACAAGCTGCCGGTGGTGCTGGTGGACGAGCGTTCCAGTTCGGTCGAGGCCGCGCAGCGTTTTGCCGTGGACCGCGCCCAGGGCCGCAAGCGCAAGCGCGATGCCGCCGCGCTGGATGCGGTGGCCGCCGCGGTCATCGTCGAGCGCTGGCTGGCGGCGCCGCACGACGCCACGCATGTCGAATGACGGCCTGTGCGTGTCGGCCAGGTCGGTCCGGCCCGATTTTCTTTTGACTTTGTTCCATCCCTTTGTTGCGCGCGTTCCGCATCGGGGCGCCGCCCATCGTCACTTCACGAGCCCACCATGACCCAACTGGATTCCAACGGACGCCTGCTGCACCTGCTGACCCTGGACGGCCTGCCCAAACAAACGCTGTGCCGCATCCTCGATCGCGCCGGCGCCATCCGCGACACCGCGCTGGGCCGCACGCAGAAGCGCGACACGCTGGTCGGCCGCACGGTGTGCACGTTGTTCTTCGAGCCTTCCACGCGCACCCGCAGCTCGTTCCAGATCGCCGCCCAGCGCCTGGGCGCGGATGTGGTCAACTTTGATGCGTCCACCTCGTCCGCCCGCAAGGGCGAGACCGCGCTGGACACGCTGCGCAACCTGGAAGCGATGGGCGTGCGCGGCTTTGTCGTGCGCCATCCCGACGACGGCGCCGCCGAGATGCTGGCGCGCCACGCGCACGAGGGCACCACGGTCATCAATGCCGGCGATGGGCGTTCGTCGCATCCCACGCAGGGGCTGCTGGACGTGCTCAGCATCCGCCAGGCCAAGGGCGCGGATTTTTCCAAGCTCAGGATCGTCATGGTCGGCGACATCAAGCATTCGCGCGTGGCCCGCTCGGACCTGCAGGCGCTGCGTACGCTGGGCGCCACCGACGTGACCCTGTGCGCGCCGGACAACCTGCTGCCGGAAGCGGCGATCAGCGCCGGCTGCAGGACCACCGGCGACTTCGACGCCGCCCTGCAGGGCGCCGACGTGCTGATGATGCTGCGCCTGCAGCGCGAGCGCATGGAAGAAGGCCTGGTGACCTCGCTGGAGGATTACCACCGCGACTACGGCCTGACTGCTGCGCGCCTCAAGCAGGCCGCATCGGGTGCGGTGGTCCTGCATCCGGGACCGATCAATCGCGGCGTGGAGATCACCGACGAGGTGGCCGACGGGCCGCAGTCGCTGGTGCTGCGGCAGGTGGGCAATGGGGTGGCGATCCGGATGGCGGTGTTGGAGACGTTGTTGGGTTGAGCTCCGCTTTCTTTTTTCTCTGAAAGACTTGAAGCAGAGCTTTCACGCTGCTTCGCAGCGCGAGCTACTTTTGTCTTGGAAAAAGTAGCCAAAACCGCCAGCGCCTGACACTCGCCGCCGCTTTGCGTCGGTGCCCTGTGCTCCTCGTCTGATCGGGCACGGCGCCCAAACTCGCTTGGCTCAAACAGGGCGTCTCTTCGGCCCGATCAGCGTGCGGTGTTCGGCTCGCTTTAAGGGCGCTGAAGATCAAGATCGGAGCGACAGCAAAAGCGGCACCGCGCGCGGTGCTGCTCTTGCTTATGCCTTCAGGTCTCCGTGAGGCACGGCGAAGGGGGCGAGGACAGACCCGCAGGGCGACGTGCATGGATGCACGTCTTTTTTTTGGAAGGGACATGGATGTCCCTTCCAAAAATCCGCCGTCTGGTAGCGAACCCTCGCAACGCGAGGGCGTGCCGCCCCGGAGTGTGTTGACCAGACATGCGTCTGTTGAAGAGCGCTCCTTTGCTTAGCTTTCTTTACATAAGCAAAGAGTAGGTCGGGCGGCGAAGCCGCACGAAAGCTTTTCTTCTGCTCGAAAGCACAGAAGGAGACGAAAAATAGCCCAAAAGGCCCATGTGCTGACGATTCTGTCAGGTAGGATTCAGGACTCCCCTTCGTCGCATCGGAATCCCTGCGCCCATGAACCCGTTCCATCGCCGCGGTCTGCGCGGCCTGGCCTTGCTGTTGTCATCGCTCGCCTGCGCCGCCGACGCCGCGTCGGCCGCCTCGTCCACCAAGCCGCAGGATGCGGGCTTCAATCCGATCGACTTTTTTGCGCCGCTGCAGATGCCGCAGCCGGCCAATGCAATCCGTGGCGGGGCCGGCAAGCCAGGCCCCCTGTTCTGGCAGAACCGCGCAGACTACGACCTGCACGCTACCATCGACCCGGCCACGCACACGCTGACCGGCGAGGCGATCATCAGCTACACCAACCACAGTCCCGATGCGCTGGACGTGCTGTGGCTGCAGCTGGACCAGAACATCTACCGCGCCGATTCGCGCGCGGCGTCGGCGCGTTCACCGCGTCCGGGTCGCGCCCCGCAGTACAACGACGGCATCAGCATCGCCAGCGTGGACGTGGAGCAGGGCGGCAAGCGCAGCAAGGCCGACTTCGTGGTCGATGACACCCGCATGCGCGTGAACCTGCCGGCCGAACTCAAGGCCAGCACGGGCAGCCTCAAGCTGCACATCACCTATCGCTACACCGTGCCGGGCACTTGGGGCGGCCGTACCGCGGTCACGCCGACCAAGAACGGTGACATCTACGAGATCGCCCAGTGGTATCCGCGCATGGCCGTTTACGATGACCTGCGTGGCTGGGACACCCAGCCGTACCTGGGCTCGGAGTTCTACCTGGAATACGGCGACTTCGACTACGCGGTGACCGTGCCGTGGGACTACATCGTGGCCGGCTCGGGCGGGCTGACCAATGGCGATGAGGTGCTCACTGCCGCCCAACGCAGCCGCCTGAAGGACGCGGCCGCCAGCGACAAGACCGTGATGATCCGCACGCCGGCCGAAGTCATCGATCCGACCTCGCGTCCCAGCCGCAGCGGCACCAAGACCTGGCGCTTCCACATGGACCACACCCGCGACGTGGCCTTTGCCGCCTCGCCGGCGTTTGTCTGGGATGCGGCGCGCATTAACCTGCCCGAGGGCAAGCATTCGCTGGCCATGTCGGTGTATCCGGTGGAAGGCGCCAGTAACTGGACGCGTTCGACCGAGTACGTCAAGGGCGCGATCGAGCACTTCTCCAGCAAGTGGTACGCGTATCCGTGGCCGGCCGCGGTCAACCTGGGCGGCCACGGCGCGGGCATGGAGTATCCGGGCATCGTGTTCGACGGCTTCGAGGACAAGGATGACCAGCTGTTCTGGATCACGGCCCACGAGCTGGGCCACGACTGGTTCCCGATGATTGTCGGCTCCAATGAGCGCCGCCATGCGTTCATGGACGAAGGTTTCAACACCTTCATCGATGTCTACGCCTCCGATGCATTCAACCACGGCGAGTACGCGCCCAAGCGCGACAGCGAGTACGCGCCCGGGGGCGGCAATCCGGTCGACGAGATCCTGCCCGTCCTGGCCGATGCCGACGCGCCGACGCTGATGCACATCGCCGACGGTACCTCGGAGAAGTACCGCCATCCAGTGACCTACTTCAAGGGCGCGCTGGGCCTGGTGCTGCTGCGCGAGCAGATCCTGGGGCCGGAGCGTTTCGATCCGGCGTTCCGCAAGTACATCGCCACCTGGGCCTACAAGCATCCGGACCCGTCGGACTTCTTCCGCTTCATGGAAAGCGAGTCGGGCGAAGACCTGTCGTGGTGGTGGCGCGGTTGGTACTTCAACAACTGGCAGCTGGACCTGGGCGTCACCTCGGCCCGCTACGTCGATGACAGCCACAAGGCCATTGTGGTCGCGTTGAATAGCCGCCAGAAGCTGGTGATGCCGGCCACGCTGCGCATCGACTACACCGACGGCAGCCACGAGGATCGCCGCATCCCGGTCGAAGCCTGGATCCAGCGCAGCGCCCCGGAGGTCGGCTTCGCCGTCAACAAGCCGGTCGCCAAGGTCACGGTGGACCCGGACCACAAGCTGCCGGATGCCGATCGCGGCAACAACAGCGCCAGCCTCGGCGGCTGATTCGAACCAAGTCGCTGTCACGAAAGGCGGATGCCGCAGAGCACCCGCCTTTTTCTTTTCTGCGATGCAGATCGATTGCGCCGGCACGGCTCATGCCCCAAGGTGCCGGTAAATCCAAGAACAAGGAGCGTTCGATGAAGCGATCAGGGAGGGCGACATTGATGGCTGTCGCGCTGGCGGCGTTGACCATGATGAAAGCGCCCACTGCGCTGGCCATCGACAGCACGTCGGCGGTGCGGGCTGCCAACCTCTGGTCGCGAATTGAGTATCCGGGCGATGCACACGAGGGGTACAACCGGCCGGAATTCGTCAACGCGGCTGATCTTGATGGCGACGGTCGGGACGAGGTCATCTACTTGCAGCGCATCACCTGTGATGGAGGAGGCAGCCACGACTGCACCAACGAAGTGAGCGTTTTGAGGACCCCGATCAGGCCGGACTCCTGGGTGCTCACATCTCCAGATCCTTTCATCACGATGTTCGGGGATTCCAGGCAGTCCATCGTTGAATCTGGCTACGATCATGACGCCTACCTGCAGATTCCCGGCGACATTGAAAAGCTGGCGATCGTTGGTCACACCATCCGTGTGACCTTCATTGCGACACTGAAGTCCCATGCGTGCAATCGCCCTTTCCGTGTAGCAGGTGGTCCGATGTCTAGAGAGCCAGCCTGCCCGCAGCCAGGCCGCTACGTCTGGATCCTTCAGTGGAAACCTGGCGAGCTCAAGCGGCTTGAAGAAGACAAATCCTCGTAGCGTCTTGCCCGCTCAGGGCAGCACCGTTCGCGCCTGCGCTTCACGCACCAGCCGCGCCGCATCACGCGGCAGCAGCAACCGCTCGGCGACCAGTCCATCGGCCGCCTTGCGTACCGCGGCCACATATCCGGCCTGCGTGCCGTACAGCGATTCCAGCGACGGGCGCGTATCGCCGGCGGCCTTGCGTGCGGCTTCGGTGGCGTGGAAGGGAATGTAGCTGCCGCTGAGCATCGACAGATCGACGATGCCCGGACGCGCGACATAGTCAAACTCGATGCTGGTGCCCAGCGGTGCCAGCGCTTCGACGCTGTGCACGCCCGCGATGCCGATGCCGGTGTGCGGATCGACCTGCGGCACGCGTGGTGCGTAGGCCTTGCCGGTTTCGCGCGGCGGCAGCACGGTGGCGATGCCGGATTCGTCGTGCGTGTTGTACCGCGGGCCAAAATCCAGCCGCGTCATGCGGTTCACGCGCGCCAGGTAGTCGAACGCGGGGATCGGCGTCGGCGTGCCAGCCACCGGCCAGGACACGCCACGCATCACCGGGAACGTCACGTGCTCAGGCGCGACCAGCGTGCCATCGGCAATGCGCGGGATGCGGCTGTCCGGCGGCGGTGTGCCTTCGACTACCCAGTCTTCCAGTGCCACCCACAACGCGCGGAATGTGTCGTTGAACTGCACCACCGTGCCGCGCGGATACACGTCCTGCTGCGGATCCCAGCGGATGCTCTCGGGGCCGCCCACGCCGCCATGCTGGGCGCCTGCGTAGTAGTAGATGCGTGCGTTGTCCGGCTGGATGAGATCGTGCTGACCGCTGGCGTCGCTGAGCGCGGGCGCGCCCTGCAGCTGCCAGAACTCGGTCCCTGACAGCCCCAGGAAAAACTTCGGGCAGGTCTGCGTGGCTGCGCAGCGCGCCATCAGCCCACCGCGCTCGCCAGTGAGCCCGTCCACGTAATCCGGCGCCAGCGCCCGCGGCGCCATCTGGCCGAACGCGGTGCGGTCGGTGCGCAGCCCGCCGCCGCTGCCCGGCACTGCAAAGCGCGCGTTGACGTTGGTCAGACGCGCGGCCACCTGTGCATAGAGGCCGTCGAACACCTTGGTGCCATCGCGCGCCTGGTTGAAGCCCAGGTGCATGAAGGTCTTCATCAGGTTGCCCGACTGCGAAGTGCCCTCGGCCAGCGCGTAGCGGATGTGGCCGGCCAGCGGATTGGCCCGGCCAGCCGCATCGGCGGTGTTGCTGCGGAAGAAGCTCACCACATCGCGCAACGCCGCCAGGCCCACACCCATGACCTTCGGGTCCTTGGCCACATAAACCACTTCGTAGAGGTATTGCGGGTCGAAACCCTCGCGCACGCAGACGCTGGCCGGATCCGGCTTGCCGGGGAAGGGATGGGCCTCATCGCACCTGGCGAAGGTCCAGTCGCGCGCGGCGATCGGTTGGCGCGCATCGCCCTCATTGACGCGCCGGGTCAGCGCATAACCCGGCGTGGCGGTGTCCAGACTGACTGGTGCATAGGGGATCATGCCGTTGTTGAAGGCGCCACCGGGCAGCGGCAGCGACGCCGTGGCGCGCTCGGGAATCAGCTCGGCCCGATACGGCCCGGTGATCGATGACCCATCGGGTTCATGCGCCAGCGGCACGGTCAGTGTGAGCCGCTGCGGCGAGGACTTGGGCACATCGCCCTGCCAGGCTGCATACAGCAGCACCGTGCCGCGTTCGAAGTACACCGCATCACCAGGATTTTTCGCCGGATCGATGGTGGTCAGGATGTTGCCGCGGTTGGGCGCGTCATAGCGCAGCACGCCGCTGGCCTTGCCCATGTCCTTGGGCTTGAGCAGCACGAACTCCGAGGCGTACTCCAGCATGCCGCGTGCGTTGCGGTCGGCCAATGCCAGGTCCTGGATGATCGCGTTGTGCGGATCGGCTGGATCGACTTCGCCGCGGATCACGCCGGTCAGTTTTTCGTAGGCGCCGATGTTGCCCCAACGGCCGGGTACGTCCTGGGTGGAGGTGATCTCCAGCGTGATCCTGGGCTCGGCTTCAGCGCGTAAGTCTCTGGCCTCGACCAGCGTCGGTGCGAAGACCAGCAGCGCCAGCAGCGCATAGCGACCAGGATGTCCCATCGATGCCTTCCCTCCCAGGAATCCGCTGGCCACCGGCGCCAGCCACATCGAGAGCTTAGCAACGTCCGACCTGCGATGATCGGCGACAGTCGGACGGGGCAGTCGAATCAGGCGGTTGCGCCCAGCTTGGGCCAGCGCATCGCCATTACCGAGATGCTGAGCGACAGTACGATCTCGATCACGCCCAGGGTGATGTAGAACGCCCACGCGCCCGGCATCGTCACCAGCATCACCGCTGTGTAGAACATGCCCAGCGCAATGTTGAGCCAGCGGCACAGACGTGCCGGCAGCAGCAACGACAGAATCACCATCACCGCCGGGAGCGCCAGCAACAGCGCGGTGCCCGCCAGCGTGCCTTGGCTGACCGGACCCACCGGTCCTTGGCCACCGAGCATGCCTTTGAGTTTGCCGGGCACATACAGGCCGAAGTAGTCGCCGTAGATGTAGCAGAAGATCAAGGCACCCCAGAGCGCCGATAGCTTGTAGCGGACATGGATCTGGATATCGTGCAGCGGTCTGGTCGGCATGGAAATTCCTTTCTGGTAGGAAGCGCGTCAGGCGGCTGCAGCGTCGCGTCGCGGGCGTGCGCCCACTACCAACAGCCACAGACAGATGCCGATCTCGCCCAGCGACGCAGGTGCCGTGGCGTAGTCGGAAAACAGCGATGCGCCGTAGCCGGGGACGAGCAACTCGCCGAAGACGTTGCACAGATAACCCGCGCAGCCCAGCATCAACAGCACGCCGAAGACCCTTGGCAGCAAACCGGATCGATGGACCAGCCAGCCAAATGGCAGCAGCCACAGACCCCAGAACAGCGACGCGGCAAAGATGCCGTGCTCATACGCTTTGAGTGACTGCAGGGCCAGTGCATTGAGTACATCCAACTGCGCTATCCCGACGAATCGCGATTCGGTCAGGATCGAGAGTGCGTCCAGTCGATGGACGGCCGCTACCAGTGCGATCGGCACGGCGGTCACGGCCAGGGCCACCATCGCCACGGCCACCTGGCGATGGACGTGCTGCAGCAGTCGGAACAAAAGCAGCGGCAATAGGAGGAACGCCACCTGTTCGATGAAGAAGGCGGCGACCCCAGCCCGAACCAGCCACTGGTGCGTCACCAGGTTGCCCAGCATCGCCTGCGGATCGCCAGGGGCGCTGATCTGGCCCGGCACGTATCCCAGGCTGAAGATGCCTGTGACCACCACCACCAGATACACCGCGCCCGTCCAGCGGCTGATCGCACGTTCCGTTGCCATTCCTGATCCCTCCCTGGCCCGGTCGGTGCGGGCAGGTGCGCCACGCTATGCCAGGCAGGCGCTGTCGGTGAATGCCGGAAGTCATGCGGCGCGTGAGGCGTCACGCCGAGGACTTGCCTCAGCCCTTGGCCTGCACGCGCTCGGCGAACATGCCGCTGGCGAAGTAGGCCAGCAGCTCGGCGTGCGGGCCGTCGGGATCGACGTGGGTGACGGCGATGCGGGCGGCGTCGGCCAAAGTCGCCGCTTCGTCGGCGGTGATCGCTTCGACCGTATCCCAGAGCGTGGCCTGCTGCTCTTCCAGCAGGTGAGCGGCCGACCACAACGCTGCGTGCTGGTCGCCGCTCAGGCCAGTCATCGGGCTGGCGGTGTGCGGGTCGGGCAGGGCTTCGGTCAGGTCGAGCGCGTACTGCAGGCTGCGCAGCGCGATCGCGGCCAGCGATTCGTCGCGCCACGGCGCCACGGAAGTGACCGGCGCGTGCGGCGGTACCAGCAGTTCGCCGGCGATCAAAGCATCGCGCACCGCATCGGGTTTGCGCTGGCTGGCCAGCACCGGCCGCAGGCCCATGCGCGCAGCCTGGGTCAGCGTGGCGCGCTGGTTGGCGGGCAGGGCGGCCAGCGAGGCCAGCAAGCCAGCCAGATAACGATCCGCCAACTGCGCCGCATGGCGCAGGCGATCGGATGAAGCAGGCGCAACAGCGACGGCCTCCGGCGGCAGCAGGGGTTGGGCCTGCCAGAGGCATTGCGCGTAGCGGACCACGCACTGGGCAAGGTGCTTCATGAACTTCCGAAAAGACGGTGCAGGCCAAGACGGCCCGCAAAGTGGGGCGCGAATTTTAGTCCGTCCTCGCGCCGCTTGTGCATCGCGCGTTGGCCAGCGGTACAGGCGCGACGTTCAACGCGTGTGTCAGGGGCGCGGTCAATGTGCGGGCTCGGGCGACAACGCGCGCCGATGGACGATCCATCCAACGCCCGTGCCCATCCTCAGATAGCCGTCACGGTTTGGCGGTGGACGCGGCAAAGGCCCCAGTGTTATCCCTGTCCTGGTGCCGGGGCAGGCCTGTCGCGGCACATCGGATCGTCATATCCACCAAGGAGATTCCAGGCATGCCCGGACAAGACAGGGACGGTGGCGTTTCCACCCGCGCGCCCACCACCGAGGAGCTGCAGAGCTACCAGGAGGCCTACAAGCAGGTCCTGGAAATGCAGGTCCAACCCCTCTACCAGAACGACGCGCCCAACCACCGGCTGTTCGTCGCCGCCTTCGATGGCACCGGCAATCACGGCGACAAGGCCATCCAGGGCCGCAGCAACGTGGCCGAGATCGCCGAGCAGTACCAGTACCTGGCCAACCAGGACCGCAGCGGCAGGATCGCACCGGTGTATCTGGAAGGCCCGGGCACCCAGGGCTTCGCCGAGCCCACCGATGGCCACAGCCGCGGCCTGCGCGAACGCCTGCACGATGCCGGCCAGGCCTTGCGCCATCCCGTCGACACGCTGCGCAACGCTGCAGGCGGTGCGTCGGCCAGCGCCCTGGGCGCGTTCGACCAGGCCACCGGCCACACCTTCCAGCAGCGGCTGGACACCATGTACGGCCGCCTGCAAAACCAGGCCCAGGCCTGGTACATGGACGACCGCAACGTGCAGATCACCTTGTCCAACGTCGGCTTCAGCCGCGGTGCCGAACAGGCCGCCGGTTTTGCCCGCATGGTCCACGACAAGGGCCTGGTGGTCGAAGGCGCCAACGGCCCGGTCGATCTGGTCAGGACCGGCCAGGTCACGCAGGCCGTGGCGCTGTTCGATCCGGTCGGCACCGGCACGCCGTGGAAGCACGATCGCAGCCTGCCTGCATCGGTGACCACCGGCCTGCAGGTGCGCGCGCTGGACGAACAGCGCGATCAGTTCAAGGACACGCGCATCGTGGAAAACGGGCGCCCGGGGTTCCTCAATGTCGGCGTGCACGGCGCGCATTCGGACATCGGCGGCGGCTACGGCCATGACGGCCTGTCCATGCTCAGCGGCAACCTGATGCGCGAGTACCTCAACAAGGTCAGCGCGCAACCGATGCTGCAGGGCGTGGACGTGGAACGCGATTTCCTGGGCAGCAACCGCAGTGCGGTGCACGCCTCGCACGAAGGCGTGCTGTTTTCCAACAGGACCTTCAGCCAGACCGGAGCGCGGGAGGAACTGGACAACACCGTGCGCACGCCCGGTTTCCGCGGTACGGCCGGCGATGTGGCCGGCGCGCTGGGCACGGTCGGCAGCAACCTGGGCCATGCCGCCAGCGACAAGGCCAAGACGCTGTACGAAAGCGCACTGCACGCGGTGGGCGATCTCAACGAGCGCCTGCACTTCAGGGCACCCAGCGGCCAGGATGAACAGATTGCTTCGGCCGCCGCACTGGGCGCGAGCTACCAGGGCATGGATCGGGTGGACAGCGTCAAGTTGAACGACGGCAAGCTGACCGTGCACCAGGACGGCCACCCGGATTTCACCTTCGCGCCGCAGGACATGCAACACCGCAGCACCGCGCAGAACCTGCAGGAACTGGCCACCGCCGTCCCGCGCGCAGGTGCCGCACCAGCCGCACCCGCCAATGCGCCTCAGCAGCAGGCGCCGGCCCAGCAGATGGCCGAAGCCACTGCGCAAGTGACCAACCCGCAGCACGCACCGCGGCATCTGGGATAGCGCAGCGGCGTGGACGCAGATGCCCACGCCACCTCAGCGCGTCATCTGACGTGGCGACAGGGGGGGCTCGCCTTGCAAGGCCCTGGCCCATCAACGACAAGGCCAACACGAGGTTGGCCTTGATGGGTGCCACTCAGCCCGTCTTGCGCGGGAAGGTAGTGCCGAGTTTCTCGATCTGTCCGCCGGCGCGTTCGAAGGCGTCCAGCTTGTCCTGAAGGACATCATGGGCGGCGCGTTTGTCCTCGCGCGGCCGGGTGAAGAGGGTATCCGGTGGCATGGCCTTGGTCGTGCGCAGTGTCGTCATGGGCGTCTCGTGCGGGTGCAGTGCATCAATGCCACTGGCGCCGTCAGCCAGCCGTGAAGGCTGTCACCGCATTGGATGCCGGGGCCGTCCCGTGATCATGCCTGCGGCCGCATGCCCTGCGCTAGCATCGCCGCGAACTCGCCGGACGGCGATCTTCCACCGAGGGAGCAGGTGATGGAACAGGGAGCCACACAGCTGGGTCGGGTGACCGTGCGCAGGATCGCCGTCCTGCTGCTGGCCATGGCCGCGTTGCTGGCAGGCACTGCGCAGGCAGCGCTGGCAACAACGGACAGCCTGCACGCCGTCGCCGCGTTGCAGGCCGCCGACAACCCACCAGGCAGCACTGCCCGCACGTTACGCCCACAGGACTGCGCCCCCAACGATCCGTCCTGCGTTGCCACGGCCACGCCTCCCAGATCGCATGCCGTGCCACTGACGCTTGGCGTGCTGCTCAGCGCTGGCATGGTCTGGCTGCTGGTGCGGCGCCGGCGCGCACTGGGTCGTGGCCAGGTCGCAGGCCTGCCGCCGACCCTGTTCAAGCTTTACGCGCTGATCGTCGCGCTGGCCACGTTGTTGACCGTGGCTGCCACCGTCGACCCCCATATCGGTTTGCTGGCGATCCTGGCCAATACGATGCTGGGCCTGCCCGCATCGTTGCTGCTGGCGCCAGCGCTTGGCCCCCATCCCGACATGGGCAAGACTGCGGCGCTGCTGCTGGTGCCGGTCTACGCCAACCTGTTATGGCTGGGGCTGATGACCTGGGATCGTAGTCTGCGCGCGCAGCCCTGATGCGCCATCGCAGCGCTTGCTTGGTCGCCCCCATGGCCGGGATGCCGTTACGCGAGGCTTGGCCAGATGCGCCGTCGACTCAGGCGAGATATCGCTTGAACCACGCCACCGTGCGCTCCCACGCCAGCCTGGCGGCGGCTTGGTCGTAGCGCGGGGTCGAGTCGTTGTGGAAGCCGTGGTTGGTGCCGGGATAGATGTAGGCCTCGTAGACCTTGTTGTGGGCTTTCAGCGCGGCCTCGTAGGCGGGCCAGCCGGCGTCGATGCGCTCGTCTTTTTCTGCGTAGTGGATCAGCAGCGGTGCCTTGATCGCGGGGACTTCCTCAGCACGCGGCTGGCGTCCATAGAATGGCACCGCCGCGGCCAGCTCCGGATACGCCACCGCGGCCGCGTTGGCCACGCCTCCGCCGTAGCAGAAGCCGGTGATGCCGACCTTGCCCGTGGTGCGCCCTTGCGCCAGCAGGTACTCGATGGCGGCGAAGAAATCGTTCATCAGCTTTTCCGGGTCCACCTTGGCCTGCAGCTCGCTGCCCTTGTCGTCGTTGCCCGGATAGCCGCCGACCGAACTCAGACCGTCCGGCGCCAGCGCGATGAAGCCGGCCTTGGCCACGCGCCGGGCCACGTCCTCGATGTACGGATTGAGCCCGCGGTTCTCGTGCACCACCACCACGCCCGGCAGCGCGCCGGTGGCCTTGGCCGGCCGCACCAGGTAGCCGCGCACCTGCCCGTGGCCCTTGGGCGAGGGGTAGGTGATGTACTCGGCCACGATGTCCGGATCGGTGAACTCCACCTGCGTGGCCATCGCATAGTCGGGCGTCAGCGAGGCCAGGATCGCCGTGGCCGACAGCCCCGCCACCGCAAACGCCGCCGCCCCGTCCAGAAACTGTCGCCGGCTGATTCGGCCATGCACGTAACCGTCGTACAGCTCCAGCAGCTCAGGAGCGAAATCCTTGGCGGTCAGACGGGTCATGGTGGGCTCGGGCAAAAAGAGGGAAACCCGAACATAGCAAAGCCACGCGTCGGGCAGCCTGCGGCAGATGGAGCTTGCTTCCTGGGGGGCGCACCGCGCGATCAAGACGCGTGCTCGAGCGAGACCCGCCGGCCGATCATCGAGTGACTTCCGGGACATCCCAAGCCAGCGACGCACATCGATGATGCAACCACGCGGCAACGCATCCGTTGCGCGCGAGATCGGGGGCACCTCTTGAAGCATATCTTCGCTGCGCTGCTGCTTGCGCTTGTTTATCCCTCCACTGCCTTGGCGAGCAGCGCGGCGCAGCCGGCCGCGCGGGACGCCAGTGCACCTGCATGTGCTTCCCCCGAGCAGGCGGTGAACGAACAGGGCTTCGTGCAGATCGGTGGCATCGCGCAATGGATCACCATCAAGGGCGATGACTGCGCCAACCCTATCGTGCTGTTGGTCCATGGCGGCCCCGGCAATCCAATGAGCCTGTTTGCCGACACCATGTACGCCGGCTGGGAGAAGCACGTCACCCTGGTCCAGTGGGACCAGCGCGGCGCCGGCATGACCTACGGCAAGAACAGGCCGTCGGAAGACACGCCGCTGACCTTCCAGCAGATCCGCGATGACGGGATCGAAGTGGCCACCTACCTGACCCGGCGCCTGGGCCAGCGCAAGGTCATCGTGATGGGCGGCTCGTGGAGTTCGATCATCGCCATCCATATGATCAAGGCACGTCCGGATCTGTTCACCGCCTATCTGGGCTGGTCACAGATGGTCAGCTACAAGACCAATCCACCCGATACCTACAGCAGGTTGCTGACCCTGGCACGGGCGGCCGGCGATACGGACAGCGTGGCCAAGCTCGAGCAGTTGGGCGCGCCGCCGTGGAAGGACCCGCGCAGCTTCGGCGCGATGCGTCGCATCGACAGGAAATACGAAGCCGTGAACACCCAGGAGGCGCCCAAAGCGTGGTGGACGCCGGCGCCGCTGTACGCGACCGCGCAGGCGCAGGCCGACTACACCGCAGGCGAGGACTATTCCTACCTGCAGTTTGTCGGGCTGCACGGGGACGGCATGTTCGCCACCGTGGACCTGCCTGCGTTGGGGACCGATTTCCAGGTCCCGATCTTCCTGTTGCAGGGCGAAGAGGACCTGCTGACCTCGCCGACCATCGCCAAGTCGTATTTCGACAGCCTGTCGGCACCCAGGAAAGCCTTTGTGCTGCTGCCGCGCACGGGCCACGACCCCAACCCGATCATGATCGACGCGCAATACCGCCTGTTGACCGAGCAGATCCTGCCGCTGACGCAGTAGCAAAACCGGGGTCAGAGTGCACTTTCCGCTGCAACAGGAAATGCACGCTGACCCCGGCTTGGGACCCCGGTTTCGCATGGCTTGAAAGGTCGCTCCGCCTGGGCGCCAACAGGCATGCAGGCCGCAGCTAGCGGCGCGGGCACGCACAAAAGAGGTGCGAAAAGTCATAGCCAGGAACTATCATGTAATCGATTTCAACAAGTGAGCGATTATTTTGGATATGGAAACCCCTGGCACCGCCGCTGTCTACAGCCCCAAGTGGCAGTTCCGCTTCAACTTCTTCGACCGGCATGGCGGACCGCAGAGCCCGGCCTTCAAGCCGGCGTTCAAGGCGCTGAAGTTCGGCGAGAAGCTCAAGATCAACATGAACTTCTATGCGTTCTTCTTCGGCTGGATCTACTTCTTCATTCTGGGCCTGTGGCGCAAGGCGCTGGTGCTGGTCGGCATCTGGGTGCTGATGATCGTGTGCGCCTTCCTGCTGCCCGAGATCGTGGTGCGCGGCCTGGGCACCGGTCTGTCGGTGGTGACCGGCATGGCCGCCAACTACGCCTTCTACCTGGACCGCATCAAGCGCAGCACCAGCTGGAATCCGTACGAAGGCATGCGCTGGTGGTAACCGCGCCGGGGCGCTGAGCCCCGCCGGTCTGCGCGCTGCAGCGCCTGACCAAAGCCCGGCCGGCCTTGCCCGACCGGGCTTTTTGTTTGCAAGACCAGATCGCACGCGCGCATGGCGGCAACCGGCCGGCCAGGTCGACACCGGGGTCAGCCTGCACTGTCCTGTTGGCTGAAAGTGCAGGCTGACCCGGTCCTGGCCGTGCGGCGCAAGCCGAGGCAAAAAAAACGGCGCCAGGGTGTCAACACCCGGCGCCGTTGCGTGCTGCGGCAAGCCGATCAGGCTTGCCGGCCCGACCGGATCACTTGCCCTTCTTTTCCTTCTTGGCCTCGCGCTTCTCTTTCAGCGTCTTGGTCGGCTCTTTCTTCTGGTTCTTCTTCTGGTCCATACCCTTGCTCATGACACCCTCACAGTTGGCTGATCGATCGGTCTGACATCGCCATGGCTGGCGCGCGCGTGCACTGTACGCCGAGTCCCGGGTGACGCGTCAGAGGGCGGAGGGGAAATGCCGCAGCCTCGACAGCGCTCCAGTCCGTCACGTGTGAGGCGGGGCTTGTTGCGAAGCCGTTCTTGCGGAATTCGCGCTGGGTCGTGCCGGGCCAATGGAAGTGCACTCTGACCCCTGTGCGCCCTGATCTCCCCAAGCTCCCTGCGCTACGGCACCTCTCGTCGCCAGCCTCGCAGCTCCTTGCAGCGCGGAGCTTGCTTCGCTGCTCTCGGGTCGTGCGCACGTGTCGGAACGTGCACCCTGACGCCTGTTCGCCCTCGATCACCGATAATCGTCCACCACGCCGCATTCCGGCGCCTAAGTGGAGCCGAGCACGCCATGATCTCAGTCCAAGCCCTGCAGGAATTCTTCTCCGATACCCGTCAGAAGAATGCCGATGCGGGCGCATCCTGGAGCATTGACGATGTCTGCCGTTGGTCGTTCTTCTTCGTCGACGAGGACGGCGAACAGCTGGTACCGGTGGCAAAGCATCTGGAATCGCTGGGCTACGCGGTCATCGATATCACCGAGCCGGACGATGACCAAGATCCGTTCTTCTACCTGCAGGTGGACAAGGTGGAGCGGCACACGCCCGAATCGCTGCAGGCCAGGGTGCAGACGCTGTACGCCATCGCCGAGCAGTTCGGCATCGCCGACTACGACGGCATGAACGTGGTCGCGGCCTGAGCAGTGGCGCAGGCACGCGCGTTCACGGCGCTGCCGCTGCAGGAGCAGGAAACGGGCATGGCGACCAAGACCAGAGAACTGGTTGTCCTAGGCGGATTGATCGGTGCCTGGGCAGGTTCGTTGCTCTTGTTCGGTGATGGCATCGGCATCGTCGTGTTTCTTGCCTTTGGTCTATCTGTCTTTGTCCAACTGGTCCGCGTGACGCTTGGAAGCGGTAAGAGCAAAACTCTCAAGCAGCTGTGGGACGCGTTCAAGGACGCATTCTGGGGAATCGGTTGATCCAGCCTGAGTCAGGACGCGTCTAACGATTCATTCAAGCCGAACCCGATTCGCGGGTCGGCTTGATTCAGGCGATGGCCGCCACGCTGGCGCGGGCGTTGGCGGGGTAGGCGAGGCGAGCGGATCGCTTAGGCACGCATTGCGCGTGCCCTGCAGTGTGCTTTCGTAGAGCGGAGCTTGCTCGGCTGCTGGGCTGTCGTAGAGCGGAGCTTGCTCCGCTGCTGTTCGCCATGTCGAGTAAGGCTTCAGCGGAGCGAGCTCCGCTCTACGCAGGACGGGCGGGCTTCCGCGGAGCGAGCTCCGCTCCACGCAGGGCGGGGCGGTTGCGTGCCGATGTGTGGAAGCGATAGAGCGAGCCCGGGCCGCAAGGTGGCCAGGCGTCGCCGCGCCCCTCTCCGGGCGGGAGAGGGGCAGGGATCTCAGCGACCCTGGCTCTGGGCCTGCGCCTGGGTCTGCGTCGGTTCCTGGGTGAACTGCTGGTTGAAGCTGTTGAGCTGCTGGGTGCTGGACTGCACGCTCTGGCCAGTGGCCTGGGCACGGTCGACATAGACGCGGTGGGCGGCCGGGTCGCCGGGCTGGCCCTGGATGGCAAACACCCCGGCGCCGTCGGGGCGCGCGACGACGCTGTCGATCTGGCTCAGGCCCGAGACCTTGCTTTCGAAGGCCAACTGGCCGGCGGCGTTGTGCAGCTCGCGGGCATTGGCGAACAAGGGAGTCAGCCCGCCCTGTGCGCGGGTGGCTTCCAGGCCCTGCAGCTTTTCCAGTGCCTGGCCGTAGCGGCCGTGCTCGGGATGAGCGGGGTCGGCCAGGGTGCCGGCTGTGGCCTGGATCGGCGTCGAGCTGGTGGCCTGCGGGTGGGCACGTTCCTGGGTGGCCACCTGCAAGGCTTCCAACGTCTTGGGGCCGGCCTTGCCGTCGACCTTGAGCCCGTGGTCGCGCTGGAAGGATTCGACGGCGTGGCGGGTGTGGTCGCCAAAGTCGCGATCGGCGGCCAATGGCTTGCCGTCGGCGCCGGTGTAGTGCAACGCGGCCAGGCGCTCCTGCAGCGTCTTGACCGCCGCGCCGTGCTCGCCGTGGACCAGCATGCCGTCGGCCATGGGACTGGCCGGTGCGCTGGCTATGCCCGGTGAGCGTGCGCCGTGTTGCGGCTGGGGCGGGGTATGCGGCGTGCCGCTCTGGGTGGGCGCGTGGCCCAGGGTGATGCGGTCGTTGAGGATGTCGCCCAGGTAGCGTTTGTACTGCGCCGGTTCCAGTTCGATATGGGCGTGGACGGCGCCGGGGCTGCCGACATCGGACTGGCGCACCAGCGGCGCACCGTAGGGGACCAGGTCGCCATCCTTGTAGGGCGAGCTGCCGCGTGCGCCGTGCAGCACCTGGCCAACCAGCTCGCGGTTGGGGTCGCCCTTGGGGCCGCTCCAGATGCTGATGGCATTGGTGCCGTCATGGCGGAATTCGACATAGCCCTGGACCGGGTTGGGCACCATCAGGCTGCGGCCACCGGCGTCGTTGGCCAGGATCAGATCCTTGCTGACCAGCGGGATGCCGTTGCGGTCGCCGCGCGTGCGGATGGCTTCCAGCTCGCCTTCCACGAAACCAGCGGCGCGGTCGACGTGGCTGGCGTTGCCGGTCCGCACCGCGTCGGCGTTGGCGTTCGGGTGGTGGATCTTGAGGTCGCGGAAGGCCTGCTCGCCGGTGATGCCATGGTGCAGTTCCCTGTTGCTGCTGCCGTTACCAAACGGTTCCACGATGTGGATGCGATCGCTGGGCATGGTGCTCTCCTCCTTGAAGATGGATGGGCTTTGCGGTTATCGCGCGGTCTGCTGGGGGTTGCCAATCAGGCGCCAGCAGCCGGCATCCTTGCGGAACAGGTAGGCGATGCCTTCGACATCGTTCGGCAGGGTGACCTGGGCGTCCTGGCCGTTTTCGGTGATCACCGGTTCGACCGGTCCCTGGGTGACGCCGGCGCTGTCGACCAACTGGAACCTGCCATCGGCATAGCCAAGTGCAAAGCCGGTCTGGCGCGATTGCGGCACCAGGACCTGGCGCGCGGATTCGTCCGATTCCTCGTCCTCGACCACGCGGGTGACCTGCAGCAGCGGTGCGCTGAACTGCGCGCGCGCGGCGGGATGGCTGGCGAAGTGCTGTAGGAAGCCGCGGAAGTCCGAGGCCGGGCAGGCAGCCGGCGGGCTGTTGGCGGCCAGGTCGGGAATCGGCGATGCCGCGGCCGAGACGAGGTTGCCCAGCTGGATCGCGCCGGAGCTTTGGGTGCCGGAAACCACAAGCTCCAGGCGCTGGATCTGGCCGGCCTTGGCAAACTGGACCTGGCAGGTAGCCTTGGCCGCATCGCAGCTGCGCAATTCGGGCAGGTTGCGGCAGGCATTGGCCATGTCCTGGCCGACGGCGGCGACGCAGGCGTCACGGTCTTCCAGCGGCAGCCAGCCGTCCTCGGCCAAGGCGTGCTGCATGGCGTCGTGTCCCAGGCCCGGCTTGAGCGTTTGCAGGATGGCCGGCGCGGAAGTAGCTGCCGGCGTGGAGGCGGCCGGTGTCGTTGCCGAAGCTGGCGCAAGGGGGGCGGGCGCAGGCGTCGTCTGCGGCTGACAGGCGGCCAGCGGCAACAGCGCCAGCAATGCCCAGGCAGGGGCGCGCCAGGATGCGTCATGCGGGATGGTTGAGTGCTCTGTGGGTGGCCTGCTTTGCGATGCGGTGTCGCCAAACGCCTTGGACATCGGTCTTCTTCCTGTGGTGCCACCTGCCAGCAGGGGCGGTCAACGTCGGCGAGCTGCGTGCCTGGCGGGGGGAGCCGGAGTTGGGCAGCACGGTCCCATGCTTGGTTTGAACCCGTCAAGGCGGTGTGTCGGGTTTCGGCGGGCGGTCACTGGACGCATCGGGAAAGAAAACTCGCCGTGCTGGCGATGCCGGGGAAGGGCTGCGCCGTCGCGTTGCCAGGTTCAGCATGACCAGGGCATCCGCTGCCATCCCTGTGCACTGACCTCCAGGCGCAGTTGCAGGTCCAGTGCTTGCAGGAAGGCGTCGTCGTGGGAGACGACCAGCACGGCGCCGGCATAGCTGCGCAGGGCGTGTTCCAGCGCCTGCATCGCGTCCAGGTCCAGGTGGTTGGTGGGTTCGTCCAGCAGCAGGAGTTCGGCCGGGGTGTCGCGGTAGAGCGCGTGGGCGAGGGCGGCCTTGAGGCGTTCGCCGCCGCTGAGCTGGCCGCAGGGCGTGGCGACGGTGTCGCCGGCCAAGCCAAGCTGGGCCAGTTGCATGCGCAGCTGCGCTTGGTGCGCCCGTGGGTTGGCATCCAGCAGATACGTCAGCGGTGAAACCTGCGCGGGGATGGCCTGCAGCTGCTGGTCCAGATAGGCGAACGGCACCTGGATGGCACAGTGTCCGCACGCCGGCGCGCGCTGCCCGGCCAGCACTTGCAGCAGGGTGGATTTGCCGCTGCCGTTGTCGCCCATCAGCGCGATGCGCTGGCGACCGCTGACGACCAGATCCAGCGGCCGACCGCCGGCGATGTCGAACGGCAGCACCAGGCCTTGCGCGATCACGGCCTGGCGCTGTGCGGCCGCCGTGGGCAGCGGGGCGAACAAGGCGAGGGCGTCGCGGTGATCGATGCGATTGGCGGCCTGACGCACCTGCTGCTGATGCGCGTCCAGGGCGGCGTCCTGGACGCGCAGGCGCTTGCCGGCGCTGACCTGGCTGCGCTGCTTGAGGCCACCCAGCAGAATCCCGGCCTGGTTGGCCTGGCGCCCGTCGCGCTGGGCACGGGCCTGGCGATGTTGCAGGCGTTCGCGTTGTGTCCGGGTATCTACTTGCGCGCGGCGCTGTTGCAGCTTGGCGCGTTCCAGTGCCTGGCGGGCGTGCTCTTGCTGCGCATCGCGCGCAGTGGTGTAGGTGCTGTAGCCGCCGGCATGGTCGTGCAGGCCAAAGGCATCCAGGGCGAGGGTGCGCTGCATGGTTTCCAGCAGGGCGCGGTCGTGGCTGATGACCAGCAGGCCGCCAGGCCACTGCTGCAGGCGATCGATCAGGGCCTGGCGCTGGGCGTGGTCCAGGTGGTTGCTCGGTTCGTCCAGGATCAGGAACTCCGGCTGCGCCAGCCAGGCGCCGAGCAGGGCGACCCGGGTCAGCTCGCCGCCGCTGAGCTGGGCCGCGGGCCGGTCGGGCTGCAGATGGGCCAGGCCGTGGTGCGCCAGCGCGGTGGCGAAGGTCTGGCGGAGGTCCCAGCGCTCGCCAACGGTTTCGAAATCAGCCGGGTCCGTGCTGCCTGCTTCGAGCCGCGCCAGGGCGTCGAAGACGGGTTGCATGCCAGCCACGTCGGCCACGCGGGCGCCCGGATCGGGCGTGATCCATTGCGGCAGGTAGCGCACGGTACCCGACCGCATGCAGCGACCGCTGCTGGGCGTCAACTGCCCGGCCAACAGGCGCGCCAGCATGCTCTTGCCCACGCCATTGCGGCCGACAAGGCTGGTCGGTCGCGCATCCAGGCGCAGGTCCAGATCGGTGAAGAGGGGGCTGCCATCGGGCAGCAGAAACGACACGCTTTCCAGCGTCAGCGACACAGCAGTCATATGCACTCCAGCAATGCCAGGCACGGCCCATCCGCGTGGGATGGAAACGGTCAGGCCGTCGGATCGACGGCAGTGGCATTACTTGCGCATTGGCCCAGGCACCGGGTGCTTCAAAGGAGTGCGGAGTCTAGCAACGGCAAGCTGCGCTGTGGATGGCGCACCAGTCCAGGCGGGCTGCACTCAGCGCAGCGCGATGCTCAGGGTGAAGCGCGCCACTTCGTTGCGGCGGGCCATCGCGCGAGGCAGGTACAGCTGGATGCGGTAGGTGCCGGGCGTGGTCAACAGGCCGCTGAAGCGCTGGCCGTCGCCACCGGCATTGAGCGCGGTGTCTTGGCCTGGCGCGTACAGGTTGAAGTAGGCGTTGTTGCTGCCGGTGACCTTGATCTGGATGGACTGGGCGGTGGCGACCTCGACGGTGTATTCGATGCTGGCATCGCCGGTGATGGTGCCGCTGACGGTGGTGCTGTTGGCGCCCTGCGGGAAGTGCACGGCGATCGGCGTTTCGCTCTGCGCCAGCGCCAGTGGCGCCAGCAGCACGCCGCAGAGCAAGGCGGCGCGCAGCGGGATCAGGATGGATTGGAAACGCAGCATGGTGTGAGTCCTGGCTGGCCGATCAGGTGCGTTCGCCGCTGGCATGGCGCTGCAGCAGGCCATCGACGCCGGCTTCGATCATGTCGAAGGCCTCGATGAAATCCTGCTCGCCGCCGTACCACGGATCGGGCACGTCGATGGGGGTTTGGTCCTGGGCATAGCGCATCAGCAGATCGATGGTCGCCCTGGCCTGGGTCGGTGCCAGCCGCTGGAGCGTGCGCACGTGCGCGGCGGTCATGCCCAGCACCAGGTCGTATTGCTGGAAGTCGCGCGGCGTGACCAGCCGCGCGCGATGGGCCGGCATCGGCACGCCGCGGCGGCGCAGTTCCGCCAGGGCGCGGCGGTCGGGCAGGTTGCCGACTTCTTCCTCTGTGACCGCGGCGCTGTCGGTGTGGATGTCCACGCCCAGCGCGGCGGCCTTGTGCATCAGCAGCGCCTGGGCGGTGGGTGAGCGACAGATGTTGCCGGTGCAGATGAAGAGCACCGAGAGTGGAGGCTTGGACATGGGCGCGTGCGATGGGGCGAAGGCGGGCAGCATCGCATGCACGCCCTGAGTGGGGCGTGGAGCTGCGGCCCGTGCCGTGCAAGCGGAAGATTGCCGCAGCCGTTACAAGCGCGTTGACCTGCTGTTGATGCGAACAGGTGATCATGGGTGCCTGGCGCCACGGCGCCTTCCCGAATGGCGACCCACGCACGCCCATGAGCACGACCGACGCGAACCTGCTTGGCACTTACCTGCGCGATCGTCGGTCGCGGCTTGATCCGGCGAGGTTCGGGTTTTCCGCCACGCGCCGGCGCACGCCGGGCCTGCGCCGCGAGGAAGTGGCCCAGCGCGCCAACGTCAGCGCCACCTGGT
>JBIIHJ010000181.1:0-7478 GCA_044235875.1 Pseudoxanthomonas sp. | reverse complement strand
GGCGTGGTCGTATTCCAGGTTGTTGAGGATCGCCACGGTCGGCCGGTAGTGGACGAACTTGCTGCGCTTGTCGAAGAACGCGGTGTCGTACTCATCGGCCTCGACCACGAATTCCGCACCCTGCCCCAACCGCGCGGACACGCCGAAATCCTCGGCGACGCCACCAATCAGGAAGCCCGGCGCGCGTCCGGCCGCTTCCAGCAGGAAGGTCAGGATCGTGGTGGTGGTGGTCTTGCCGTGCGTGCCGGCCACGGCCAGCGTGGTGCGCCCGGGCAGCACCGCTTCGCTGAGCCATTGCGCACCGGAGGTATAACGGCGACCGTCGTCGAGCACCGCTTCGACCGCGGCATTGCCGCGCGACAGCGCATTGCCCACCACCACGGTGTCGCAATCGGGCGAGATGTGCTGCGGCAGGTAGCCCTGCGCCAGTGCGATGCCCAATTGCTCCAGCTGCGTGGACATCGGCGGATAGATGGCCTGGTCGCTGCCTTCGACGGTGTGGCCCAGTTCGCGGGCCAGCGCGGCCACCCCGCCCATGAAGGTGCCAGCGATGCCCAGGATATGCAGTTTGCTCATGGCCTGGATTGTCGCCGATCGCGCCAATCGGCACGACCCGCACATGAAAAAAGGCGCCACACGGGCGCCTTCTCATCACTTCCAGCGAGAGATCAGACCTTGGCCGGTGCGAGCGCCTCGGTCAGGCGCTGGGTCACCTGGTCCAGCTCGCCCACGCCATCGACCACGGTCAGGCGACCCTGGTCCTTGTAGAAGCCGATTACCGGCGCGGTGCTGTCGGTGTAGACCTGCAGGCGCTTGCGCACCGACTCGGGATTGTCGTCGGCGCGGCCTTCGGCCTGGGCGCGGCCGGCAATGCGCTCGACCAGCAGGTCGGTCGGCACGTCCAGTTGCACGGCGGCATCGAATGGCTGGCCGATACGTTCCAGCAGCTGGCCCAGCGCATCGGCCTGGGCCAGGTTGCGCGGGTAGCCATCCAGGATGAAGCCGTTGGCCACATCCGGCTGGGCCAGGCGCGATTCCAGCATGCCCAGCAGGATGTCGTCGGAGACCAGGTTGCCGGCGTCCATGACCGCCTTGGCCTGCTTGCCCAGCTCGGTGCCGGCGGCCACTTCACCACGCAGCAGGTCGCCGGTGGAGATGTGCGGAACCTTGAGGTAGTCCTTCAGGCGCGTGGCCTGCGTGCCCTTGCCCGAACCGGGCGGTCCCAGAAGTACCAATCGCATCGTGTCACTCCAAAGCATCAATGAGGAAACCGGGGGAGCGGGCCTGCGGGCAGCCTGCGCGATGGCGGCGCCGACGCGGCCGGCGCATCGATATGGGAAGCTTACCCCATCCGGTTCAGACCCCAAGGCGAGACGATGGTGGATTCCACGCTTCTATATGCCCAGTCCGGCGGCGTGACCGCTGTCATTAACGCGACCGCTTCCGGCGTGATCAGCGAGGCCCGGCGCCGCAAGATCAAGGTCCTGGCAGCCCGCAACGGCATCCTGGGCGCGCTGCGCGAGGAGCTGATCGACACCTCCAAGGAGTCGATCGCCGCCATTGCGGCCTTGGCCCACACCCCGGGCGGAGCATTCGGCTCGTGCCGGGTCAAGCTCAAGTCGCTGGAAGCCGATCGTGACCGGTACGCGCGCTTGCTGGAGGTCTTCAAGGCGCACAACGTGCGCTGGTTCCTCTACAACGGTGGCAACGATTCAGCCGATACCGCCTGGAAGGTCTCGCAGTTGGCCCAGGCGTTCGGCTATCCCCTGACCTGCGTCGGCGTGCCCAAGACCATCGATAACGACCTGGCCGTGACCGACACCTGCCCGGGCTTCGGCTCGGCGGCCAAGTACACCGCCGTGTCCGTGCGCGAATGCGCGCTGGACGTGGCGGCGATGGCCGACACCTCGACCAAGGTGTTCGTGTACGAGGCGATGGGCCGCCACGCCGGCTGGCTGGCAGCCGCGGCCGGCCTGGCCGGACAGACCCTGGACGAGGCGCCGCACATCATCCTGTTCCCCGAGCGCGCCTATGACCAGGCGCTGTTCCTGGCCCAGGTCGACAAGGTAGTCAGGCGAGTCGGCTATTGCGTGGTGGTGGCCAGCGAAGGCATTCGCACCTCTGATGGCACCTTCGTCGCCGATGCCGGCGGCGGCACCGATGCGTTTGGCCATGCCCAACTGGGCGGCGTGGCGTCGTACCTGGCCGGCACGGTCAAGGCGTCGCTGGGCTACAAGGTCCATTGGGCCTTGCCGGATTACCTGCAGCGCTCGGCCCGGCACATCGCCTCGAAGAACGACTGGGCCCAGGCCCAGGCCGTAGGCAAGGCCGCGGTGCAGTACGCGCTGAAAGGCATGAACGCGGTGATGCCGGTGATCGTGCGCAACTCGGATGCGCCATACCGCTGGAAGATCGAGCCGGCGCCGCTGTCCAAGGTCGCCAACCACGAAAAAACCATGCCGGCCAGCTTCATCCGCAAGGATGGCTTTGGCATCACCAGCAAGGCGCGCGCCTACCTGGCGCCGCTGATCAAGGGCGAAGCGCCCCTGCCCTACGGCAGCGACGGGCTGCCCAAGTACGTGACGCTGAAGAACGTGGCGATCAAGAAAAAGCTTCCCGCCTGGAAGGAGGAATCAATTTGACATATCGAACGCAGAATGCGCACTGACACAGCCAAACCTCATCAAGGAGCGTACTCACCCAAACCTGCTTCACGCTAGAATTTCAACAGATAAAGGAAAAGGACATTCCGTCATGCAAAGTAATCACATTACAGGCAAGGCCTGCACTAGCATCATCGCAATCGCTTTCATTGCGGCATTTACCTCTGCACAAGCAGAGATCATTCAGCCGAACCAAAGCCTTTCCGTCAAAGTTCCATTCGATACAAAGGAGGCCGAGCATCTCCTAGAACCTGGATCCAGCACTTTCAAAGGCCGACTGGAGACAACCTTCAAAAAAGGCCTCGCCACCAAGACACAGCACTTTTACGGCGCCCGCCAGCAGATCACCCTGCTCCCCATGACCAGTTACCTGGCGGCATGGAACCAGAGATTCGGCAAAGACCCCGAGATCGGTGTGGTTTTTATTGACAATTACATCCTCCCCTTCTCCGCACGAACGATCAGCGACGAGAATGGGAACTTCGAATTCACAGGACTCAAGCCTGGGAAATATCTCATGATGGCTCAAATCCCGTACAAAGTGGATGGCTATGTACGAACGGAGACCGGCCAGACTCAATACAACATCAACTGGGCTGCAAGCACGATCACCGCCTCCCCTGTCTACGACACCAGCAAAGCAAAATTGGATCTCGTCCATTCCATCTATAAGATCGTAGAAGTTTTCGAGGGTGCGCCCACAGTATTCAAGGAATGACTACACCGCCTCAGCTAACAGCCAAAGGAATGAGCATGAATTCGATAAAACGGAAAATCCGCCCAATCAACAAGGTCGCGATCATTTTCTTTGCCCAACTGCTGCTAGTGTTTGCAGGCTGGGCAAATGCTGCAGAATTGAAAAATAGTCCACCGGAGGACAGCTACTGCACCCCCCTTGGCGCGCACTGCTGGTACATCATCCTTGCCGAAGGATCTGCCCCAAACCGTGTTCTGTACTTGGCTGACCTCAAAGGCCGCGGGTGGCGCGTCAACGATGGCAACGAAGACCCGAATTCACCAATCCGACAAGCTCGCGTAATAGAAATTTTTGAAAATTCGACCGGGAAGAATCCGTCGTACAGCGTCCATCACATGGACAACGAATGCTTGAAGACGAAAGTCCGAATTACGCAAACAGAGAGCTTCTGGCCGGACAACCGAATGGAATCCAAGGCAGGCGATCCATCCTGGAATAGTCCTTCTGCGCTATGGATGGGCAGGGCGGCAATATTTTCATGCACCAGAGTGATTCAGAATCACCTGGGTGAGGCAGGCGTTATCCACGCGGTTGACATCTATCGACCCGCAGACGTTGCAGGCCTTATGAGGAAAATCCTCTGGAAGGAAACTGAAATCCGTCGCGACGCTTCAGCTGCCAGCAACTAAACGACATGGGTAAATTGTTTTCAGGCAGTCCTGGCCCATGACAGTGACCAGCTGCGAGAAAAACGCACCCATTCTTGAAGATTGAGCTTCACGCAGCGATGCGAGGTTTACGCCTCGTCCTCATCCGCCTGCCTCAATGGCAGGCTTTGCCTACGATTTCGAGCTGCGCAGCATAGGCAGGCAGCGCGGCCAGCTTGCCGGCCGCAGCCTGGTTCTTGGCGTCTTCCAGATAGATACGGGCGCGGTCCTGGCCATCCAGCTTCAGCGCCTGCCCTGCGGGCTTGCGCCATACGTGCACCACGGCCTGCTGGCTGCTGCAGCTGGCTGACGGCACCTTGATGATGTCATTGAGCTTCCAGCCACTGGCCACGCTGGGCTGGACCTTGGCGTAATCCATGAAGACCGCACGCGCCTGGCAGCTCGGGCTAATCCGCACCAGCTTCATGTCATAGGGCGTGGCCGGATCACCGGTGAAGGTTCCTTCCATGCGGGTGCAGGCCTCGGGAATCTGGCGCAGCGTGTGCAAGGCGCCCACCGCCTGGGCGGTGCCGACCGGACGCTGGATCTCCGGCGTCTCCTGGGCCAGTGCCATGGTGGGCAGCAAGCTCAGGCACAGGGCAACACATCGGGCTTGGAAGGCAGGCATCGGTGATTCCACGGTGAGAAGACCGCCGAAGGCTGCCACGGGCGGCCTGAACAAGCCGTCTCACGCCGTTGGTCGGCCGCCCGGCCCGTCACGCGAAAAGTACGCGGATTTAACCAGGCGATGTGACCTACGTCGCAAGCAGAACGCGTTCTCAAGGGAAAGTCCGTGCTGGTGCCGGTTCCCGCGAAAGGATTCGGTCACGCCAGGGCGCCTCCCCCGTCTCGCCTGGAATACGCGTCATGAAGATCGTCATGCTTACCGTCCACGAAGCCACCTCGGCCCGCAAGGTGGACTTCCACTTCTGGACCGATGTCCTAGCCCGCCGCGGCGATCAGGTGGATTTCGTCAC
The DNA here is from genome assembly GCA_044235875.1 of Pseudoxanthomonas sp. Taxonomy (GTDB): domain Bacteria; phylum Pseudomonadota; class Gammaproteobacteria; order Xanthomonadales; family Xanthomonadaceae; genus Pseudoxanthomonas_A. The sequence continues at coordinate 2,434 of JBIIHJ010000181.1, read as the reverse complement.
CGTGGGCCTCAGCCCGATGACCATGCTCAAGGCCCAGGGGCGGCAGTTCCAGGGACCATTCAACCAGTGGAAGGACGTCGCACCGCATGTGCGCAAGCACTTGTGGCGGCCGATCTTCCATCCGATGTCGCTGGGCAAGGCGGCGTTGGATGCGCTGACCAAGCCGCTGTTCGCGCTGTACCCGATGCTGCTCTCGCGCCGCCTGCTGGACGGCATCAAGGACGTGGATGTCTTCGTCGTCGAGAATGGCGCCGGCCTGTGCCTGGTGCCGACGCTGGCGCGCAAGTTCCCCAACGCACGCTTCATCTACAGCGTGTGCGACCGCATCGCCACGCTCAACTATCACCCGATCATCCTGGAAGCGGAAAAAACCGCGCTCCCCTATTTCAGCCTGGTGCGCGTGCCGGCCGAAGTGATGGTCGCCGACTACCCCACCGCCCGCAATGTGCAGTACATCCCGCATGGCCTGGACAAGGCGCTGTTCGATGCGGACAGCGTTTCGCCATATCGGTCCGGCACGCGCAACGTGGTCAATGTGGGCGACATGCTGTTCGATGCCGATGCGATTACCACCATGGCCAAGTCCGAGCCGTCAGTGACCTTTCATCTGTTCGGCAAGAGGGCGCGCATCGAACAGATGCTGCCCAACGTGGTGACCCATGGCGAGCTGCCCTTCGCCGCCATCGTGCCCTATATCCAGCATGCCGATGCCGGTATCGCACCGTATCGTCCCGCGCCCAATGCCGACTACCTGAGCCAGTCAAGCATGAAGATGATCCAGTACACCTACTGCCAGCTGCCGATCGTCGCGCCGGACTTCGCCGCGCGCAGTGCACACATGTCGGCGTACGCACCGGGCGAGCAGAACAGCATCGTGGCCGCGCTGCACCGTGCGCTGACCTATGACCGGGTGGGCATCGACAACAGCCAGGTGCTGGATTGGGAAGGCGTGACGCAACTGATGCTGGCACACGCCACCGCGCCGTACACCGTCCCGCAGACCGAGGTTGCCCCGGCCGCGCTGCCTGCCGAGCTGGGCATGCCCGCCAGCGCCTGACACGCGCTTGGCCTGGGTGCGTGTCATGGCCACTTCGCCGGACACGCGCCTGTAGGCCCTCTCCTCCCTGACGATCCGCGCGGCAGTGCGTCATGACCCTGTGCCGGACCGGCCTACACTCGGGGCCGGCACGCAGCGCCCGCAATGGGGCACGTGCCAATCGCACCGCCGGCCTTCTCGGTCAGCGGCTGCTTATCCATCAGCCTTGGGAGGGGTCATGCTGGAACACTACGGACTTGAGCTGGCACTGGTGTGCGCAGCGGTCGCCATCGTGTACGGCATCGTGTCGTCGCGCTGGGTGCTGTCGCGCCCGGCGGGCAATGCACGCATGCAGGAAATCGCCGCCGCGATCCAGGAGGGCGCACGCGCTTACCTCAACCGGCAATACCTGACGATCGCGGTCGCAGGCGCGGTGCTGTTCGTGCTGGTCGGCGTGTTCCTCAACTGGCCGACCGCGATCGGATTCGCGATCGGCGCAGTGCTGTCCGGCGCGGCCGGTTACATCGGCATGAACGTGTCAGTCCGCGCGAACGTGCGCACCGCCGAGGCGGCACGTCACGGTATCAGCGCGGCGATGGATGTCGCCTTTCGCGGCGGCGCCATTACCGGCATGCTGGTGGTCGGCCTGGGACTGCTGGGCGTGGCCGGCTACTGGACGGTGCTGACCCACCATATGGGCATGAGCGGCGAAGCAGCGCTGCACGCGCTGGTCGGCCTGGCCTTCGGCTCGTCGTTGATATCGATCTTCGCGCGCCTGGGGGGCGGTATTTTTACCAAGGGCGCCGATGTCGGCGCCGACCTGGTCGGCAAGGTCGAAGCGGGCATTCCCGAGGACGATCCGCGCAATCCGGCGGTCATCGCCGATAACGTCGGCGACAACGTGGGCGACTGCGCCGGCATGGCCGCGGACCTGTTCGAAACCTATGCGGTGACGGTGATCGCCACCATGTTGCTGGGTGGGCTTATGGCTGCCGAAGCCGGCCCCAATGCCATCCTCTATCCACTGGTCCTGGGCGGGGTGTCGATCATCGCCTCGATCATCGGCGCCCTGTTCGTCCGAGTGAAGCCGGGTGGATCGATCATGGGCGCGCTCTACAAGGGCGTGGTCGTGTCGGCGGTGCTTGCGGCGGTCGCGTTCTATCCGGTCACCACCTCGCTGATGCGCGATGCCGCCGTCGGCGCAATGCCGTTATATGGCTGCGCACTGATCGGCCTGGTGCTCACCGGCGCGATCGTGTGGATCACCGAGTACTACACCGGCACCCAGTACAAGCCGGTGCAACATGTCGCGGCGGCATCGACTACCGGACACGGCACCAACATCATCGCCGGCCTGGGCGTGTCGATGAAATCCACCGCACTGCCGGTGGTCGCGGT
>JBIIHJ010000176.1:0-7863 GCA_044235875.1 Pseudoxanthomonas sp. | reverse complement strand
CCACGTCCGGCACGAAGTAGGTGTAGGTGCCGTCGGACTTGCGCATGACGCGGTCCTTGTCGTCGCCGTAGTCGGTGGACTTGAGCCACAGCGCACCGCCTTGCTCGTAGGTGTGGCCGGACTTGACCAACGTGGAGACGGTCTCTTCGACCTTGCCGTCGTTGTACAGCGAGCTTTCTAGGAAGTAGACGTCGAAGCCCACGCCGAAGGCGGCCAGGTCGGCGTTCTGCTCACGACGCAGATAGGCCACCGAGAACCGACGGATTGCATCCAGGTCTTCGATGTCCCCTGCGCCAGTGACGGTGTGGCCTTCGATTTCCACGCTGTCGCCGCGCAGGTAGGCGTCGGCCACGTCCTGGATGTAGTCGCCGTTGTAGGCCGTCTCAGGCCACTGCGCGTCACCTGGCCTGAAGCCGTGCAGGCGGGCGGAGGTCGAGCGCGCCAGGTTCTCGATCTGCACGCCGGCGTCGTTGTAGTAGAACTCGCGCCTGGTAGCCCAGCCATTGGCGGCCAGTACCCGGCCCAGGCAGTCGCCGATCACCGCCGCGCGGCCGTGGCCCACGTGCAGCGGGCCGGTCGGGTTGGCCGAGACATATTCCACGCCCACGGTCTTGCCGGCGCCGGAGGTGTTGCGGCCGTAGTCCTGGCCCTGCGTCAGTGCGGCGACGACCTCGCGCTGGTAGGCGGCCGGACTGAAGTGGAAGTTGATGAAGCCCGGGCCTGCGATCTCGACCCTGGCGATGTCGTCGCTGGCTGGCAGCGCCTGGACCAGCGCCTGGGCCAGTGCGCGCGGATTGCTGCGTGCAGGCTTGGCCAGCAGCATCGCGGCATTGGTGGCGAAGTCGCCGTGCTCGCGGGTCTTGGGGCGTTCGACAGTGAAATCCGGGGTGGCGGTCTCGGCGGGCAGGGTGCCGGCCTGACGCAGGGCGTCGATGCCCTGGGCGATGAGGGCGCGGAGTTCGGATTTCACGTGGGAGGTCACTGCGGCTAACGCGGGACCGCGCATTTTAGCGCAGACCGTGGGGCGCGCCCCGCCGGGGCTGAATGCCGTGCCTTTGCCGGCTCCCGGCCTGCTCAGACCCAGCCACGCGCGGACATCGAAACCGGCGGCCCGTCGGCAATCACGAAATGGTCGAGCAGGCGCACGTCGACCAGCTCCAGCGCCTGCTTCAGTCGTGCGGTGACGGCGCGGTCGGCGTCCGAGGGTTCCGCATTCCCGGACGGGTGGTTGTGCGCAACGATGATTGCCGAGGCGTTATGCGCCAGGGCGCGCCGGATCACTTCGCGCGGATGCACTTCCGAGGAATCCACGCTGCCGGAAAACAGCTCCTCATACGCCAGTGAGCGGTGGCGACTGTCCAGGAACAGCGCTGCGAACACTTCGCGCGGCTGGCTGCGCAGCTTCAGCGCGAAGTAACGGCCGGCCGAATGCGGGTTGGTCAGCGCCTCGCCGCGCTCCAGCCCGGCGGCCAGGTGACGCCGGCCCAGTTCCAGCGCCGCTGTCAGCTGACAGGCGCGCGCCGGACCCAGTCCCGGTAGCCGGGCCATCGCGTCGGGTGTGCGATCGAGCAGGCCGCGCAGCGGACCATGCCCGTTCAGCAGTTCGCGCGCGGTCTGAACCGCGTCGCGGCCCGGCAGGCCCGAGCCCAGGAAGATCGCCAGCAGTTCGGCATCGGACAGTGCGCTGGCGCCGCGGGCCAGCAGCTTCTCGCGGGGGCGTTCCTCGGCGGGCCAGTTGCGGATGTGCATGGTGGGTCGGATCCGGTAGGGGAGTGAGGCAGGGCAGGGACTGCACGGACAAGGCATGAAGGCGGGTCACCGCAGGTGCGCAAGACCTGCGCTGTGTTTCATGGTCAGTCTTCCGTTGCTTATGCCTTGGGGGTATCAGGCAACGCCAACCCGTCGGGTAAGCTGTCGCCCCTGTTCGGTTCGGAAAATTCTGACGTGGCCCAGGCCCTGGAAGGACAACGCATCCTGCTGTGCGTTGGGGGTGGCATTGCCGCCTACAAGTCGCTGGAACTGGTGCGTCGCTTGCGCGACGCCGGCGCGCGGGTGCAGGTGGCCATGACGGCTGGTGCCCAGCAGTTCGTGACGCCCCTGAGCTTCCAGGCCCTGTCCGGCCAGCCCACCCGCACCACGTTGTGGGACAGCGCGGCAGAGGCCTCGATGGGGCATATCGAACTGGCGCGCTGGGCCGACCGGGTCGTCATCGCCCCGGCCACGGCAGATCTGCTGGCCCACCTGGCCCACGGCCTGGCCGACGATCTGGTCACCACGCTGGCCCTGGCGACCACCGCGCCGATCACCGTGTGTCCGGCGATGAACCACATCATGTGGAAGCACGCCGCGACCCAGGCCAACCTGGCCACCTTGCGCGCCCGCGGCGTGCAGATCGTCGGGCCCGAGGACGGACCGCTGGCCGAGGGCGAGTCCGGTCCGGGCCGTCTGTCCGAGCCGGACGCCATCGTCGCCGCGCTGGCTGGCGCGGTGCAGGTCGATGCCCCGGTGATCGAGAGCCCGCTGACTGGCCTGCACATCGTGGTCAGCGCAGGCCCCACCTACGAGGACCTGGACCCGGTGCGCTACCTGGGCAACCGCAGCAGCGGCAAGATGGGTTTCGCCGTGGCCAGCGCGGCCGCCCACCGCGGGGCGACGGTGACCCTGGTCGCCGGCCCGGTCAACCTGAAGACCCCGCCGGGCGTGAAGCGGGTGGACGTGCGCTCGGCCGCGCAGATGCGCGCGGCGGTGTTCGACGCCTTCCCGGCCGACATTTACATCGGGGCCGCGGCCGTGGCCGATTACACCCCGCGCATGCCGGCGCCCAACAAGATCAAGAAGTCCAGCGAATCGCTGGCGCTGGACCTGGTGCGCACGCCGGACATCCTGGCCGAGGTCGCCGCTTCCGAACAGCCGCTCAAGCTGGTCGTGGGCTTCGCCGCCGAAACCGAGAACGTGGCCGAATACGCCCGCGGCAAGCTGATCGCCAAGCGTCTGGACATGATCGTGGCCAACCGCGTGGGGATCCCCGATGGTGGCTTCGAAAGCGACAGCAACGCCATGACCGCGTACTGGAAGGATGGCCAGCGCGAGTTCCCTTCCGCGGCCAAGACCGACCTGGCCGATGCACTGGTCGAACTGATCGGGGAGCGCCTGAGCGCATGAGCCTGCCACTGGAAGTCAAACTGCTGGATCCGCGCTTCGGCGACGGTTGGCCGCTGCCGGCCTATGCCACCGAATCCTCGGCCGGCCTGGACCTGCGCGCCGCGCTGGAAACGCCGCTGAGCCTGGGCCCGGGCGAATCGGCGCTGGTGCCCAGTGGCATCGCCATCCATGTGGCAGATCCCAATCTGTGTGCCGTCGTGCTGCCACGCTCGGGCCTGGGCCATCGCCACGGCATCGTGCTGGGCAACGGCACCGGCCTGATCGACGCCGATTACCAGGGACCCCTGCTGATCAGCCTGTGGAACCGCAGCAGCGAGGCCTTTGTCATCCAGCCTGGTGACCGGGTCGCACAACTGGTGGTGTTGCCCATCGCACGCGTTCAGTTGAAGATCGTGGATACTTTTATAGAAAGCGCACGTGGCGAGGGGGGCTTCGGCCACACGGGCGTCCGCTAAACAGGGGCAAGACCACGCATGGCCGGATCGAAATCGGAGAAAGGCGCGCAGGATTCGGGGCAGAAGATCCTGCTGCTGTCGGTCCTGGTGCTGTTGCTGGCAGGCTGGTTTGGCTGGAGTGGCTGGGTGCAGAACCGCGAAGAAGCGCGCCGTGACGCGCTGATCGAGGCGCGCGATGCCGCCGTGGCGGGCCTGCAGCAGAACATCCAGGCCCAGATCGCCAAGCTCAACAAGCGGGTGGCCGAGCCTGCCATGCAGGCTGCGGTCACCGCCGATGACACGGCCGCGGTCGGCGCGGCGATCAAGACCGGCTGGCCGGAGGTGGAAAACGTCGACCTGCTGCCCAACGACCTGGCGCAGGCGTACGAGACGGCGGCCACGTTCGGCTACAGCAAGCTGGCCCTGCTCGAAGCGGCGCAGCTGGCCAAGGGCGCGGTGGTGCGCGCGGTGCGCGATGGCAAGGATTCGGGCCTGGGCATGGCCGTGCCGGTGCAGTCGCGCTTGCTGTTCGTGCGACTGCCGGTGAGTCTGCTCACCGGTCCGATGGACCAGGCGCAGATTTCCGGTGCGTATCTCGGCCTGCGCCAGGGCGCCTACACGCTGCGCGAAATCGGCGACACCGGTCTGTCCGGCAGCGCCGATGCGCTGTCGCGTCCGGTGGGCGAGACCGGCCTGCGCGTGGTTGCCGGCGTGCCCGATGCCACCGAGGGGCCGCTGGGCCTGGGCGCGATGTCCTGCTTCATCGTGGCCGTGCTGCTCGCAGCGCTGGCCGTGCTGGTGGCGCTGCTGTCGATGGGTCGCCTGAAGATGCCGAGCCTGCCGCGCAAGGGCGGCGGTGAGGTGCACGATGATGGCGTCACCCTCGGCCAGGCGCTGCGCGCCGCACCGGCTGCGCCGCCACCGGCGCCCGAGGACGGCCAGATGGACGAAACCTCCGAGGCACCGGTACGCAATGCCGAGGCGGCCGCTGTCGCCAAGGCCGCGCGCGGCGTGACGGTCGATCCGGAAATCTTCCGTGCGTACGACATCCGCGGCGTGATCGGCAAGACGCTCAGCGTGCCGGTGGCCGAACTCATCGGCCAGGCGATCGGCTCGGTGATGGCCGAGCAGGGCCTGACCGAAGTGGTCGTGGCGCGCGATGGCCGCCTCTCCGGTCCGGAGATGTCCTCCGGCCTGATCGAAGGCCTGCGCAAGGCGGGTCGCGACGTGATCGACATCGGCATGGTGCCCACGCCGGTCGCGTATTTCGCGGCGTTCCATCTGCGCACAGGCACCTGCGTGGCGGTCACCGGCAGCCACAACCCGCCGGACTACAACGGTTTCAAGATCGTGATCGGCGGCGAGACCCTGTCCGGCGCCAGCATCACCGACCTGTATACGCGCATCAGCGAGTCGCGTCTGCACAGCGCCGAGCGTGGCAACCTGCAGAGCCGCGAGATCGCCGAGGACTACATCCAGCGCATCGCCAACGACGTGCAGCTGGCGCGCCCGCTCAAGGTGGTGGTCGATGCCGGCAACGGCGTGGCCGGCGAACTGGCGCCGCTGCTGCTGGAGGCCATCGGCGCCGAGGTGATCCCGCTGTACTGCGACATCGACGGCACCTTTCCCAACCACCATCCCGATCCCAGCGAGCCGCAGAACCTCAAGGACCTGGAGCAGACGGTCAAGCGTTTCGACGCCGACCTGGGCCTGGCCTTTGACGGCGACGGCGACCGCCTGGGCGTGGTCACCAAGGAAGGCCACGTCATTTTCCCCGACCGCCTGCTGATGCTGTTCGCCGCCGACGTGCTTGAGCGCAACCCGGGCGCGATGGTCATCTACGACGTCAAGTGCACCGGCAAGCTGCAGGGCTGGACGCTGCGCAACGGCGGCACGCCGCTGATGTGGCAGACCGGGCATTCGCTGATCAAGGGCAAGATGCGCGAGACCGGCGCCGAGCTGGCCGGCGAGATGAGCGGCCACTTCTTCTTCCAGGAGCGCTGGTACGGCTTCGACGATGGCCTGTATGCCGCCGCGCGCCTGCTGGAAATCCTGGCCGCGCGCGACGAGACACCCAGCGAAATCCTCGATGCGCTGCCCGATGGCGTGTCTACGCCGGAGATCAAGGTCCAGGTGCCCAACGGCCTGGCCCATGCGATCGTGCAGCAGTTCGTGGAGGTCGCCCGTTTCGATGGTGCGCGCCTGTCGACGATCGACGGCCTGCGTGCGGACTGGGATGACGGCTGGGGCCTGCTGCGTGCGTCCAACACCACACCGGTGCTGGTGCTGCGCTTCGAGGCAGACGACCAGGCGGCGCTGGACCGCGTGCGCGATACGTTCCGCACCCAGCTCCAGGTTGTGGCACCTGAGCTGAAGATCACGTTCTGATCGAAAGCTGCGCCAGCGTGCCGTGCGCGCGCTGGCGCAGCCGAGCCCTCAGCCGTTGGGCTGCTGGGCGCTCTTCATTGCGCGATAGCGCTGCAGGGTGTCTTCCACTTCGCCGCTCAACTGCGCGCGCTGCTGCTGGAAGCTGGTCAACAGGCCTTGCTGGCGGACCAAGTCGGCATGGCGCTGGCGGATCTCCTCGGCCAGCTTGGCATTGACCGCGCTTCCGGCCAGCTCGGCGTCGCCGGCCATCTGCAGCTTGGTGATCAGCGCATCGCGCATGCTGGTCACGTTGTACTGGGCGGTGTCCACGCTGTTGTCCACGATCGTGGTGCGCTCGGTGAACACGCGCTTGAGGTCGTTCTCGCTGGAGTAGGAGAGCAGCATGGCCTGCTCGGTGCGCTTGCGCGTGTCGACGGCGGCCTGGTCGGCGCGGGCCTGGGCATCGGCCGCGGCGGCATCGGCGCGCTGCTCGGCGGTCATGGCCGCGTTGACGGCACCCACGCGCGCGCCGCTGTTGACGCTGAATTCGTCACGTGCGTTGTCGACCTGGTCCGGAGGCAGCGCATCGCTGCAGGTCCGGCCGCTCTTGGGGTCGTTCCAGCAATAGAGTTTCTTGGCTTTCGGCGGATCCTGCGCCGTCGCGGTCAGGGCCGCGGCGGCAAGCGGAACGAGCAGCCATTTGAAGGTCGATGCGGCCATGGACAGCCCCCTGCTGCCGGTTACGTCGCGGTGCTGCCGTAGCGGGCCCGATAGGCCAGCAACTGCTCCCGGTGGCCGACAAGTTCGGCGTTTTCCCCGGCGAATGCAAGCAGGTCATGCAGCGAGGCGACCGCGATCACCGGGACGCCGGTTTCCTCGGCCACGCGTTGGGCGGCCGATCGGCGCTCGGCGCCCTCGCCCAGGACTTCCTGCCGGTCCAGCGCGACCACGATCCCGGTGGTCCGGCCGCCGGCGGCGGCGATCAGGCCCAGCGCTTCGCGGATGGCGGTGCCGGCGGTGATCACGTCATCGACGATCAACACCCGGCGATCGTCCAGCGGCGCACCGATCAGGGTGCCGCCTTCGCCGTGGTCCTTGGCTTCCTTGCGGTTGAAGGCCAGCGGCAGGTCGCGGCCCCGGCGGGCAAATTCCACGCCCAGCGCGGTGGCCAGCGGGATGCCCTTGTAGGCAGGGCCGAACAGCAGGTCGAACTCCACGCCCGACGCCTCGATGGCATCGGCGTAGCAGGCGGCCAGGTCGGCCATCGCCTTGCCGCTGTCGAAGCGGCCGGCGTTGAAGAAGTACGGGCTCAGGCGCCCGGACTTGAGGGTGAATTCACCGAAGCGCAGCGCATTGGCGCGCAGGGCCAACTGCAGGAAACGTGCGCGGTAATCGGACATGGCGATCGAATGGCTTGTGGGGAGAGGGGAAGGGTAGCAGGCGGCGCAAGCGGGTCCGGGCGGTATGCTGGGCGCTTGTTCGCTTCAAGACCCACCGATTTCATGCGCATCATCAGTTTCAACGCCAACGGCCTGCGTTCGGCCGCTTCCAAGGGATTCTTTCCGTGGTTCATCGCCCAGGACGCCGACGTGCTGTGCGTGCAGGAAACCAAGGCCCAGGAGCACCAGCTCGCGGCGCCCGAATTCCTGCCGGCCGGCTACAGGGCGTATTTCCGCGATGCCAGCACCAAGAAGGGTTATTCGGGCGTGGCGATCTACAGCAAGGTCGAGCCGGATGAAGTGCGCACCGCGCTGGGCCGGCCTGAATTCGACGAGGAAGGCCGCTACATCGAGGCCCGCTTCGGCAACCTGAGCGTGGTGTCGTTCTACATCCCGTCCGGCTCGTCGGGCGAGCTGCGTCAGGGCTACAAGTTCGACACGATGGCCTGGCTCAAGCCGAT
>JBIIHJ010000175.1:0-7890 GCA_044235875.1 Pseudoxanthomonas sp. | reverse complement strand
TTTCGCATCGATGCGGCCAGCACGCTTGCCCTGACCTCGCTTCTGTAGAGCGGAGCTTGCTCCGCTGGGGCTTGCCCCGATGACCTACACAAGGCAGCGGGGTCCCAAAAGGGGATAGCCACAAGCTCCGCGCTACAAAACTTCGCACACAGCAGAGGCGTCCGTTCCTGCTCCCTACGCTCGTGTCTATCCAGCGGCGCTGCCCCGTGAGAAAGCCAGCGCATCTGAAAACCGCTCTCTGACCCCGGTTTTCGTATCGATGCGCGCCAGCACGCTGGCCCTGCCCTTGCCCCGGTAAAGCGGAGCTTGTTGCAATTTCCTGTTGGGGACTCCGCTGGGGCTTTACCGAGTGACCTACCAAAAGCAGCGGAGCTAGCTCCGCTCTACAAACATCGCACACGGCAAGCGCGTATGCCCCCGCGCATGCTCTGCCCCTGTCCCTGCGTTGCTTCTCCCGCGATGGCTTTAAAGGCAAGAAGGTGTTTCTCAAAGAAGCAAGAGCCAGGGATTGCTTTCCTGTTCTGAAACTAAAAGTGCACCCTGCCCCCTCTGTTGCTCACTTCTCCTCGCGCAACTTACGCGCCGCCTCAACGTACTTGGCCGCCTTCGGGTTGTCGGCGTTCCAGCGCGGGGCTTTGGCGTCGTTGGCGATGGTCAGGATGGCCAGCGCCACGGTGCGGTCGATGGCCGCCATGTTGGCGTAGTCGATCTTGTCCCAGGTATCGGCGGCGCCGTGATAGTCCGGGAACGCATAGGCCACGCTGATGGTGTGGGCGGGCACGCCCAGGTCGGCCAGGGCCTGGTTGTCGCTCTGGGAAAAATAGCGATCGCTGTTGACCGGATGCTTGGTCATGCGGATGCCGGTGGCCTCGCCGGCCTTGCGCAGGACATCGGCCACCTCGGAATAATCGGCGCCGGTGATCGCCGCGGCGCGCACCTGCGGGCCCTCGCTGTCGTCGGTGCGACCGATCTGCTCCAGGTTGACGTTGGCCACCGTGTCGGCCACGGGCACCAGCGGATGGGCGCCGTAATAGCGCGAGCCGACCAGCCCGTGTTCCTCGCCAAACACGGTCATGAAGACGATGCTGCGCTTGGGGCGCACTTTCTGCGCGGCAAACGCGCGGGCCAGCTCGATCACCGAGACCGTGCCGCTGCCGTCATCGTTGGCGCCGTTGAAGATCGGGTCCTCGCCCTTGTCCTTGCGGATGCCCAGGTGGTCGTAGTGGGCAGTGACCAGGACGTAGGTCTTGCTCAACGTCGGGTCCGATCCGCGCAGCACGCCCACCACGTTGCGCACGGTCAGCGGCTCGGGCGCATCGGCGAACTTGGCCCGCTCCCGTTCCGGCGCGATCTTGCGCCAGTCGGCCGTCTGGAAGTACCCGTCATCGCCCAGCGGCTCCAGGCCGGCCGCGCGGAACTGCGCGGCGATGTACTCGGCGGCGATATCCAGCCCCCGCGAGGGCGTGCCGCGCCCTTCCAGCGCATCGGACGCCAGGAAGGACAGATGCCCGCGCATGGCGTCGGCGGAAATGCTGGAAAGCAGCGCGGTCTGTTCCGCCGGCAGCGCCCGCTCGGCACCCTGCGCGGTGGAGACCGCCAACGCGGCTGCCAGCAATGCAACCCGCAACGTCTTGAGTGTGGTCATCGTGTGTCCCCCTGATGGATGTGGGCGGCAGTCTAGCCCGGGGACGCGCGGAGGGACCGGAGCCAGAAGTCACGTCAGAGGATCCGAAGCGGATGCGCGCTCCCGATTCTTCCCACTACACCGATGCGCACCGAGCAGCGCATCCCCGGGCTTTGCCTCCTCCTGGCGCGGAGCCTGCTCCGCAGAGGCCTTCAACCAGGCAGATCACATTTGAGCTTGCCGTCTACGTAGTAGGGCTTGGGGACGTCCGGGTTGGCACTGGTCTTTTCGAACACCACCTCGAACGACTTCAAGTCGGGCGTCCCCTTGCGGTCGGTGCAGGCGGCACGCAGCTTCTCCTTGACGGCCGCAATGCCGGCGTCGCGATTGGCGCCTTCCGCGCTGTTGGTCAGATTGACGACCTCGGCCAATGCGGCCGGGCTGAGCCCCACCAGGCAGCCAGCCATCATGAGTGTGTGCAGCTTCTTCATACCATCTCCCTATGTTGTGATCCGGGCCGTGCGGTGCGCGCTGCACCATGCGATTGTTGTCCTGCGCCTGCGGGTTCCAGCGCGGCGCAAGGATAGAAACCTGCGGTTAAATTTTTGTCCGGCCAGCCCAGACCGCCGGCCTACGCCCTCCCCCGATGCGCTGCATCCGCAGGCCCACGTGCCGCGGGTCGCAGGCCGTTGGCGTGGACCTCGCGACGCATGGCGACCGGACGGAACAATCGCGCAGCGACTCGAACCGTGGTCCGCGGCGCAACCGCTTGAGTTCATCAGTTCATCACAAAATCCACGATCGCTCTGCGATTCGCGGACCTAGCATCTTCCGTCGCATTGTCTGTGATGGGTGCTTTATCGGCACGCCCAATGGGGCTTTTTAAACTAGAATCTTGAACACCACGCCTCAAAAACCAATCGTGAACTAAGCGAGCTCTTCTGAGTGACAAGGCGTCGCAAGTGTCGGGGGCACATTCTTTGTCATCAGTAGTTCCAGATACTTGAAACTGCAGTTGCGTAAACCTCTTAATTATTTGCAGATCCCGATCCAGTGCATGCTCCGTAAAATTTAAATCCGTGACTGATTCCAGGAGCGCATCACCATCACGAGGCCGGCCTTCCTTGAACGTAATGGCTAGCAGCTCAGGGCCTGACGTAGCTGGATTGGATGCAATGTCAAACGTACGGGAGGCACTGTTGGCGCTGACACACCCAACACAGGTCAATACTGCTGACACAATCAAAATGCGCATGACCATCCTCAATTAATTCCCATCGCTGCCTGTGATAGAGCCACAAGCCGTAATCGTCGAGAATGCAGCTTGCCCCCGGATTGTGCCCTCACTAATCCCGCCCATTGGCGTCCATCCATTTTGGCTGGCGCCCGCGTCCAAGAAGCCAGCAGCGTTCACGCCAAGCAACGCTTCACGAGCCGATGGAGAACGAGCCGTGTTGACGATGCAAATCGGCTCAAAGCATGACCACCACTCGCGGTGGCGCGGCGCCTGAGTCGGCCACTCGATCCAGGGCTCTACCCCGTCAGCCATCAGTGCCACGTAGTTCGCGCGCATCTCTTCCATGGAATGCGTGCAGGTCATCCAGTGCGCCCTAGCACTAGAACTAAGCCGACCCGCGGCGTGGGCTCGGCTTGAATGAATTGCCATATCTTTCCATCCGAACGCGTGATCCGCTCTTGTGAGCCTTCAGCGGATGAAAGCGCGCTCTGACCCATGTTTTCGCTCCCGATGCATTATTCAGTCGCAAACCGATGCTCGTACAGGTCCTCGACGCCGACGTCATATCCGATATGAAGGTTGCCGAATACGACAAGGTCGAACACTGCGACCCGGTCGCCGTTCCGCGCGATGCGGATGCATTCATAAGTCGCAACAATGCCTAGCTCGTTTGAGGCATAGGCCCTGAAGTTGGCCTCCGCGATCGGATCTGGAACAAACTGGATGTTTGCATATTCAGTCGCGGCTGCACCAAGCAGTGCTCGCTCAAAATCCTCCCGAATCGCGACGACGGGGTCGCGTCCATTCGCCACTGCATAGCCATAGTCATCGATGAGTTCGGCGAACCGTTGCCCTTTGAACATGGTCACTACCCGGCAAGCGTGTTCTGCGAGCCCAGTTGGGGTGATGTCCGACTGGAGAATTTTCATGATGTCGACCTAGCGCGCTGACAACGAGGCGAAGAATGCGTTACTTGCGCTGTCGTCGCTTGATTCCAGCAAGGCACAGCAGCAGTCCCAATACAGTGAGCAATCAGGGGACCAGCCTAGGTGCTTAGCCCAGGAAGTGAACCTGACCCCTTATTGCGCGCGAATCACGTGCGAAAGCCCTTGATCCTCAGAACTGACACAAAGCATGGCAGTGCGCTCTAACCTCTGTTTCTCTGACCCCGGCTTTGCTGACCGCGCTTCCCGCAGCCCCTAGCGCACCGCTTCCCAGCGATCGCCGTCAACCTCGCCTTGCGGGGTCTGCCAGCGGCTTGCGACGCGGCGCAGCTGTGGGCCGAACAGGTCCTCCGGCATCGGGGCGTCCTGGCTGCCATCGATGACCACCGCGCGGAAGGTATCCACCGCCTGCGGGCCCAGCTCGCGCGCGACGAAGGCCTCCCAGTCCTGCTGCTCAAAACGTCCACCGGCCTGGCGCGCGGCGAACAGCGGCCGCATGGCGTCCAGCAACCCGCGCCGCTCGGCCGAGCGCTGCCGCAGCTGCGCATCGACGCCTGCAAAATACAGCATGCCGCGTGCATAGGGCACACGGCGCACGGCCTCCTGGTCGAATCCGGCCGCGTCGATGCGCTGCAACGACCAGCGCCGACCCTCGCTGCGATAGAGATCGCCCAGCTGCGCGTTGATCCGCGCCGCACAGGCCGACCAGGACATGACCCCGGCGCGGCAGGGCACCGTGGACTCTGCGAACACATTGAACCCCTCGGCGAACCACGGCTCCACGCCGCTGGTGAGCTGGCCGGCCCACTGATGCCCCATCTCATGCACGATCAGACTGCGCAGCGCATCGACGCTGTAGCCGGACGAGAACACATTGCCCACGGTGATCAGGGCGCCCCCACCGCTGAGCTTGGCCGTGCCGGTTTCAAGCGAAGGGACATCCAGCGCACGGATCAACAGCGTGTAGGACGGACGACCCAGATAGCCGTAGGCCTCGGCCAGGGCGTCATAGGCCCGGCGCGCCCAGGCCATCTCCTGGGTGGCATCAAAAGGCAAGGTACCGATCACGTACGCATTGAAGCCAGGGCCCGGACCCGGTTGTCCGGCAAGCGCCGGCCCCGCCAGCAGCCACTCATCGTCCAGCGCCGACGGCGGCCCGGGCACCACCTGCGTGCCTGCGCCTGTCGTGGAGACACCCACCGCGCCAGGCGCCATCCGTGACAGGTCCCAGGACAACCGGCTGGCACCGCTGTCGATCCCCTCAGGCAGCAACAGGAAGCTCTTGGTGCTGCCGGCCACGCCCCGCCCCGCCACCTTCATGCCGTAGGGAGGGCCACCGGCCTGCGGCGTCCACAAGCCCGCGTGGTAGCGCAGGACAACCTGCCCACGCACCGGCCGTTGCGTGGTCCAACGACGGAGCGGGAAGGTCGCCCCATCGACATCGGCAATGTGCATCGCCACCTCGCCGGCCGCGTCACGCACGACCAGCGCGGTGATGGCATCGGCATTGCGGGGCGCACCCGGCATCGCAAGCGGCAGCACCAGCGAAAGCACCGACGGTACCTCGCCCATCTCGATGCGCTCTTGCACTTCCATCCCTTGCACGCGCTGATCCGGCGCGGTGATCGGCGTCAGCGTCACCGCAAACCCGAACGCCGGTCCGGCCAGCACGCGCCCGGACGCCAGCGCCGAAAGTGCCAGCCCCGCAGCGCAGGCCCAGGCACCGCGCAACACGCCAACCGGCAGCGACATCTTCATCGATCAGACCCCTGGAGAAAGAGAAACACTGAAAGGCAACCATCCGCGGCCATCCATCCATGCGTAACAGGCACAGGATCAGCCAGGCGGACAGGACGACTTCGACAGAGTGCATGGCGGGCGCAGAATCATCAATCCAGGCCCTGCACTTACAGCGACCGGCCGCATCCGCGCCCACCCTCGTGGATGCCAACGCCCCACCCTGTAGAGCGGCTCGCTCCGCTGAGGCTTTCCCCACTGACCCACCAGAGGCAGCGGAGCCCCCAAACGGGGATTGCCACAAGCGCCGCTCTACAGGATTCGCGCGCGACCCGCAGGCCAACGCGCGATCCTGTTCCATGCCAGATCAGAAGCCGCTACCGATCCACGGACCAACCCAGCGCCTGCTGCAACCCGGCCCGCCCCATGCTCCACTCAATGCACCAACGCCCCGCCCAACGACGGACCATGGGCCAGCAACGGATAGGCCGTTGCCAGCCCTGCACAAGCCATCGGCGCCCTGTCGCTCGGTACCTGCACCCCGTACGCAGCCCGCGGCTCCTCCACGCGCAGCCGCGTGCCCTGCTCCAGCGTCTGCGCGTCGATTTCTCCGAGGATGTCATCCACCTCCACGGCCCGGTCGAAGATCGTGAAGCCCAGCATCGACAAGGTGCCGGCCGCAAAGTCGGCCGACGCATCGGCAAACACCGCATCGCCGAAGGCCTTGATGCTGGCGACAAGCAGACGGAGCCGGTCGTACTGGTCCAGCGTGACACCAAACACAGGGCGCAGGTCATCGGCTTGCGCGCGATACGCACGCCTTGACGTGTCGTCTCCTTCGCCAGTGTCCTGGCCGATGGTTTCATCGTGTTCTTCGTCGGTCTTCGCCAGCGGGTCGCGCGATGTCGGGTGCGATGGCGAGCGCTCCAGCCACGACACGTCTTTGAGCACCAGCTCCAGCTGCTCGGCCAGCTGGTCCAGACAGAACATCAACTCGCTCATACCCACTTCGGGCGCCCATTCCTGCGTTTCATCCGCAATGCGCGGCTGCGCCAGCCTCGCCAGGAAGTGGATGTGGTTCTTGATTTGCGTCAGCAACAGCTGGCTGTCTTCCGGCAGGAAATACCCCATATCCTTATCATCGAACGTGTGCTCTGACATCGTCGCCTCTCCTTTCACCATGAAGTGACCGCCCGCCGTGATCGGCGGACGGGAAGTCGGGAGGCTAGAAACCGCTAAGAGCCGGCGGGCGTATTCCCCTTGCGGGTGTTGTATTAGCCGCCCTCCCGACGCGGAGCATTGCGTCGGCTTGCCCCTGCAGAATGCAGGCACAAAAAACCCACCGGTTTGTCGGAGGTGGGTACCGCTCTTAGAGGAGTTTCTAGGCTCCTTGCTTTGGAGAGTGCTACTGCGGATGGGTCGTGTCAATCCCTAAATTGCGCGTTAGGGCAGTGCTTTGAAAGGGCTTGGCAGCTCATGCATTGCGGGCCGTCGAGCACCGAATCTGACGCGGTGCTTCACACGCTAGCTTTTTTATCGCTGCTATAAATATTGGGATCTCTGAGATGGTGTCACAAGCATTCCGCTTGCTGATCAGTTGCACCACTGCTGCTCACAGGGCTCGCCATCGTGGTTCCCATCCATCCTGGTGCCAGGGCAGTGCTTGAGGAAGTAGCGTGCCTCTTCGCATGACCGCATCTGGGAACACATCGTGCGACCATCGCACGCAAAGGTCGGCTCGGGCGCAGGAGGTAGCGCTGCGCGCCGCAGCGTTGCCGGCTCGGGCGCCGTGACGGCCACGCGCGGATAGAAGTGCAAAGCGATGGCCGCGACCGCCAGCACACCGATCAGGGCGGCAGCTATTTTCGGAACCCGGATCGGCCGCCGCTCCGTCGGACGCTGCGCAGAGGCTGCGCGGCGCCCTGGGCGCATCACGCGGACGGCGCGCAGCTTGCCGTCAGGCCCCGCCTCCGTCTCGAAGGAAATCAGCTCGTTGATCCGTGGACGCTCGCCATCCTTCGGAAAGGCGGAAATGTGGACGAAAAGCGCCTGGTCGCCCTGGGCAGGCGAAATGAAGCCGAATCCCCGGTCGTCGTTCTATTTCGTCAGGGTGCCATGTGTGCGCATTGCGAGGGTCCTCGATCGTCCTGATCTGCGGCGGGACTAAGCTGATCCGATATGCACCGCCGTTAGCGGCCCCCGAGTTCGCGGAGCCTTGCTTCAACTGCGTCACGATGCACGTATGGCTTGAGCACACCCCAACTACGGCCCGCAGCGATATAAACATACGCGCCAGTGGCGGCTGCACCAATGATCACAAACAGCAATCCCATCGCCATGCGCGGCAG
>JBIIHJ010000462.1:0-7899 GCA_044235875.1 Pseudoxanthomonas sp. | reverse complement strand
CAGTTGTCTGGTATCGCGGGCCACCGGGACGGATTTCCTGGCGGCGTTGCGGGTTACGGCCATGTTGATTCCCCAGTTGCCGGCATCCCCATGCCGGGTAGCTCACTTCGCATGGTAGCGGGTTCGGTCAACAAAACAATGCGTAAGTGCGTGATGTGGCAAGATTTTTAACCAAATCCTCGGCCGATCCCTACAGCGGAGCTTGCCTTGCTGCTTTTAGACTCAAGAGCGAGTAAAGCCTTGGAGCAGGCTCCGCTACCCCGGGTCGGCGGTCTCCCATAGTGATGAACGTATCAATCTTTGGTGACTCGGTTGATTTCAGCGAGGCTTGTCAAGCCCTGCTTGGCTTTCCAGAGCGCTGACTGGCGCAGATCGCGGATGCCCGATTGCTGTGCGGCTTCTGCTATCTGTATGGCGCCGCCGCCAGACAGCACGATGCTACTGATCTCATCGGTCATCGGCATAACCTGATAAATGCCTACCCGCCCTTTGTAGCCCTCTGTGCATTCGTCGCAACCAACCGCCTCGAACAATGTGAAATTGCCGTCCAAATCTGCCTGGGTAAAGCCTTCCGAAAGCAGTGCATTGGTAGGCAGTTCATGAGGCCGCTTGCAGCGCGAACACAGGCGCCGTGCCAACCGCTGGGCGATGACCAAAGTCACGGAGCTGGTGATATTGTACGGCGCAATGCCCATGTTCATCAGGCGCGCGATGGTCTGCGGTGCATCGTTGGTATGCAACGTGGAAAGCACCATATGGCCGGTTTGAGCAGCCTTGATTGCAATTTCGGC
The DNA here is from genome assembly GCA_044235875.1 of Pseudoxanthomonas sp. Taxonomy (GTDB): domain Bacteria; phylum Pseudomonadota; class Gammaproteobacteria; order Xanthomonadales; family Xanthomonadaceae; genus Pseudoxanthomonas_A. Next base: position 7,108 of record JBIIHJ010000462.1, on the reverse strand, counting down.
AGTTTCCAGGTCACGGATTTCGCCGACCATGATGATGTCTGGGTCCTGGCGCAAAAAGCTGCGCAAGGCAGCCGCGAAAGTCATGCCGCGCTTGTTGTTCTGTTGCACCTGATTGACGCCGGGCAATCGGATTTCGACGGGGTCTTCGGCGGTCGAAATATTGCGGGTCTCGTCATTGAGGATGCCTAGCGCTGTGTAAAGCGAGACCGTCTTGCCGGAACCGGTTGGGCCGGTTACTAAGACCATGCCGTAGGGCTTGTGTATGGCCTCTAGGAATAATTTTTGCTGGTCTGGCTCGTAACCGAGTTTATCGATGCCCAACTTGGCCGCGCTGCCATCCAGGATGCGGAGCACGACCTTTTCGCCGAACAGCGTGGGCAGCGTGCTCACGCGGAAGTCGATCTGACGTGTTTTGGAGAGGTTGAGCTTGATGCGACCGTCTTGTGGGACGCGCTTCTCGGCGATGTCTAGCTGTGACATGACCTTCAAACGTGCGGCAATGCGCTGATTTAGCTTGTGAGGTGCTTTGGCTACGTTCTTGAGAATGCCGTCGATGCGCAGGCGGACCCGGTAGTCGGTTTCATAAGGTTCAAAATGGATGTCGGACGCGCCTCTGCGGATCGCATCCACCAGCACTTTGTTAACGAACTTAACGACCGGCGTATCTTCGCCTTTGGCGTCCACGCCGGTATCGCCACTGACTTCGTCATCACCGCTTGACGTGTCAAGCGTATCCATTCCGTCGTCGTCGCCGCTTAGTCCGCCTAGCGAATCGGAGGCGTTGCTCCAAGCCTCAAGGGTGCGCTTGAGTTGGTCGTCCGCAACCAATATTGGCTCAACAACCAGGTTTGTATGGAACTTGATTTCATCTAACGCTTGCATATTGGTGGGATCTGATACGCCCACGTATAGCTTGTTGCCGCGTTTGAAAAGCGGGAGAACCTGATGCTTCTGTAGTAATTCTTCACTAACCAGCTTAAGTGCATTTTGTGACGGGTCAAAGGCCGAGGCATCGATAAGAGGGATGCCGAACTCAATAGCGTTCGCTGCCGCCAAGCCAAATGGCGACACCAGCTTTTTATCTTGGATCCATTGAGCCAGGGGTATCCTCGCCTGAGTAGCTTCAACCATTGCGGTACGCGCTGTACCCTCCTCCATCGCACCGTCCATAACAAGACGGCGCGCAATCCCGGTAATTCCAACAAGATTTTGGGTTGTACTGATTGCGTTCATGGGAAGATTCCAGCCTTGTGGTCAGTCACTTTAACTGCAGATTCAGGGTGAGTAAAAGGCGTTTCTTCAACATCAGCGGAGACCAAGCTTCCCGAAAGTGATAATATTTTCAATTTAGAAATAGTTTTTTCATTCAACTTCTGGGTGATGTCCATGCTTTCTGCTGGATCCGTCGAAATATTAAATGCGTGGCTGGTATCTAAGTTGAGGTCTGTCCAGTATTTAAGGAGCGAGTCAGGATCGCGGTTGTCGTAAACTCCGCTTAGTGCGCCCTGTTGGAAATATACAAAATCATGTATTTCTTTGGATTGCAATGGAATGCCCGTCCAAGTGCGAGGAGCCTGGATTCCAATGTCATTGAGGATGGTTGGGGCGATATCAACTTGGGCGACTACCCTTCGCCCTTCTATAGACTTGCCTGAGTAACCATATCTAACAAGAACCAATGGAATATTCAGCGCGGGCTCGTTCACCTGACTTGCATGGCTGAATTTACCATGTTCCCCAAGCATTTCACCGTGGTCAGCGGTGATGATCACTAAGGTTCTACTTAGATATTTTTTATTTGAGAGAGTGGTGAGGGCGGCATGGGCTACACGATCAAATTGGGCAACCCCGTTGTCATAATAATTGATGCCAGCAAGTATTGATTCCCGCGATCTGACGGCGATAGTTGGATCTTTATAATAATTGGCCGAGGGCGCATACCGGCTGGTTTCAATCTTTCTCAGCCCTAAACCGTGAGTAGACATGAAATGCAGTTGCAACATGAATGGAGGTTCATTGCCTTTTAATGCGGGAAGCCTTTCTATAGCGTCAAGGACCAAAGTATCGTCGTTAACGTAACGCGTACTTTGATTTGTGCCGTCCAGATAAGAATCGACGTTTCCGTACGCCTCCTTCAGCCCATAAAAATTCGTATGGTCGCCCGACAAAATGAGATGAGTTGAATATCCGGAGCGCTTGAGCACTTCTATCAGTGTGATTGGGTGTTTGGGGATCGCTGACACGCGTCTTGAGGAGGCCAATGATAACAGTCCGCAATTTGATTCGGCGCAGCTAGACTTGACGTTATGTATAACTTGGCTTCCGTTTGTTTTTTTTATCAGCTCATCAAGAAAGGGCGATGTATTGCGTGGGTAGCCGTAAAGGCCGAGATGATCAGCGCGAAGCGCATCCGAAACTATGAGAATCACGTTAGTAGGGTCTTCGGTATGAGCGGTAAGCCCCATTTCTATCCTGACTTGGTCTTCAAGGGCGCTAGCGGCCGTTGTATCACCCAATTGATGTGATTCGAAGCGATCAGAAGCTGCCCCTGGCAGTGCACTTACGCCAAATGGCTCATGGGTGATCGCGATAGAAAGCGCCATCTGATGTAGTTGAATCCCAGTGATTCCAATCGCGCTAAATGCTAATAGAAGTGCTTTTTTGCGGCCTGCACGAGAGAGTATATGAGTGACCCAGTCTGATTTAGGCCAGACGAGCAGGATTAATCCATACAGTACTAGTAAAACCAATGCTCCGGCCGCCAATAGAGGAAAAAAGGGCAGGCCTAGAACGTTGGCCAACGCGGGGGCTTGCTCTATATATATGGCGGCCACTTTGAGTGTTGCAATTCGACCCCAATACGAAAGTCCAATAACGATGAGTGCATACCAGAGTATTAGAATCCCGAGCCATGAAAATATGGCTACACTGGTGATCCAACGTGCGGCTTTTCTTGGCAGGGCGCTGATGATGATGATGCGAGTTGCAACAAAAAAAATCCACAGGCAGGCCAATACAATGGCATGTGCAAGTGTTGATTGGCTGCTAATTTCGAAGCGGAATGCCAAGATGGTAAGGAAGAGCACGCATAGCGTGGCTGTGCTGCCTGCCTCAGCAACAAATGACCGCCAAGCGTGGCGATGCTCCTTATTCATTTCTGATAATTACCAGTTTAGATAGCGAGAAAGTATTGACAGATTCGATAGACTCGATTTTCCAATTAAATGCGCCAACATGTGTATGGAAGTCAAAATCAGAACGGAAGCCGATGTACTTTGCCAGTGGTTTAACAAATCTTTCCATAAAGCGCCATCCCGATGAGCCACTGAAATGGTTCACAATGACAATATGACCGCCACTTCGGCAGACACGGCGCATTTCAGCAACTGCTATCGCCGGATTGGGCGTGACTGATAGCACGTAGGGGGCTGTCACCACGTCGAAACTATTATCAGGGAATGATAGCTTTTCAGCATCCATTTCCTTCAGGATAATTGAATTATTCGGAAGCTGAGCGGCGCGTCGCTGTGCTTTGGCCAACATTTGCTTTGAGATGTCAATTCCCGTCACACTGGATTTACCTGGATATAGACCAAGAGTTAATCCTGTCCCAATCCCAACTTCAAGAATAGTGTTTGGGGCCATGCTTGAGACGCGAGTCGCCATCATCCGCCGACCGTGTTCCAGGCTTGGACCAAAAATGGCGTTGTAAAATGGTGCATATCGGCGGTAAGTGTCCGTAACGTCTTTTTGCCGGATGTCGCTCATTAAATACTCGTCATTGTGGGTTGCGTGACCAGATCGCCAGTGGTTACGATGTCTCAGGGGCTGCGGTGATCTGATAGGTGCTTCACAGCGCGTGAGGTGATTTCTTCAAACTTGGAAGATCCGCATGCGCCTAGTGATTAGGGCTGCAGCGTGCCGGAGTAGACATGGCGGTCATTTACTTCCCTAGCGCCTATGAAAAGCGGGGTGTTTCCGTTGCAATGCCTTAACTTGCCATTGATCGCAAGTCGGGCCTGCAGACTTATGTGCGGAATCATGGGATTTTAACTACAGATTATGGGTGGACACAGGCGATCATTGCAAGGTGATCAATAATTCAGCAGCTAACTCCTAGTGATATTTCTTAGGGTTAATGCTGGGCGTTTTTATAATTAAAAAAACCCCGGCATAAGCCGGGGTTCTTCTAGCGCTACGGCTTTAGGTGGTGATGCACGCTAATATATTATCGGCACTCTGCCGGGTAATATTTCGCGGCGCTGCCACTGCCAACACACTTCCAAGTCGTGCCGATGGCGCTTGCAGCTGCGGCTGTCGGAAGGGTTGGGGTGAAGGTCAGGATGGTCCCCTTGGTCTTAGCAGAGCCCGTTACTGCGATTGCGCCTGAGGTGGTGGTGCAGGCCATGCTGGCGGCGTTTACAGCCGTGCTCGGAATGGTAGTCTCTACTCCCAGACACGCGTTGGCAGGCAATGCTCCACCGTTATTAGCGATATTTTCTGCAACTGTATTTTTGGCAGCGCTGGCAAGGATGGCAAGTTCAGAAACGCGAGCGCGGATGGTGTAGTCCTGGTAAGCCGGCAGCGCGATAGCGGCCAGGATGGCGATGATGGCGACCACGATCATCAGTTCGATGAGGGTGAAACCGCCCTGCATGTTCTTCTTCATGAAGTTGTTCCTTGGATGGATTGGCTGGATGGAGTTGCTGGGGACACTGTCTCCCCCCGTGTCCCCGGACTGACCTGGACCGTGGGTGCCGTGGAAACCCACGTGCGGGAGATGTAGAGCAGGAAGCGTGCCAACCTCTGGTCGATTGGGGATCAGCCACTTGGAGGTGTTCAGCTACCTTTGGTCGATGCCATGGGGACCTGCCCGTAGGTTGCTGACGACTTGGGTCACAAGATGACGTAATGCGTCAGGTGGCGCGTGACAGGACCGAAGTCAAAGGCCAAATGTGCGTGAGTGCGCTAAAGGCAGACGTTTGCTGAAGCTCACTCGATCCCCAGCTTCTTGAGCTTGTAACGCAGCGCACGGAAGGTGATGCCCAACTGCGCGGCGGCCTTGGTCTTGTTCCACCGGTTGTCTTCCAATGCCTTGTGGATCGCGGCGCGTTCCATCTGCTCGATGTAGGAGGGCAAGGGGCCATCGGAATCGGTGTTGCCGGTCGGAAGTCCCCCAGGCAAGGACGAAGAAGTGACCAATTGCGGCGGGTTCGAGCGGAACGGGTCGTAGTCCTGGGGCTCGGGCGGCGTGGGGGCTTGCGGCGGCGCGTTGCGGCGCTCGTTCTGCGGCAGGCGCAGGTCGCTGGCGTCGATCGCCTCCTCGTCGGCCATGGCCATGGCGCGTTCCAGGATGTTTTCCAGTTCGCGCACGTTCCCGGGGAAGGGATAGCGCGCCAGCACATCAAGCGCCGCTGGCGTCAGGCGCGGGGCGAGGCGATCCTGGTTGCCGGCCAGGCGGGTGAGGATTGCCTTGGTCAGCAGTGGCAAATCGCCGGTGCGGTCGCGCAGCGGCGGGACGCGCAGTTCGATCACATTGATGCGGTAGTACAGGTCGTGGCGGAAGCGGCCGTCGTGGGCCAGTTCGCCCAGGTCCTTATGCGTGGCCGAGAGGATGCGCACGTCGACCTGGATTTCGCCCGAGGCACCGACCGGGCGCACGGCTTTTTCCTGGATGGCGCGCAGCAGCTTGACCTGCATCGGCAGGGGCAGTTCGGCGACCTCGTCCAGGAACAGGGTGCCGCCGCTGGCCGCCTGGAACAGGCCCTGCTTGTCGGCGTGGGCGCCGGTGAAGCTGCCCTTCTTGTGGCCGAAGAATTCGCTTTCCATCAACTCGGCCGGGATCGCGCCGCAGTTGACCGGGATGAAAGGGCCGGCTGCGCGACCGCCCTGCTCGTGAATGGTGCGGGCGACCAGTTCCTTGCCCACGCCGGACTCGCCGAGGATGTAGACCGGCGCCTGGCTCCGCGCGACCTTGGCGATGGTCTCGCGCAGCTCGGCCATGGCGGGCGAGTCGCCCAGCAGGCGCATCGCATGCTGCGCGGGCGCCGGCGCGGGCGCCGGGCGTTCGGTGTTGTTGAGCTCCAGCGCGTGTCGCACCAGGCCGCGCAGGACGTTGATGTCCACCGGCTTGCTGACGAAGTCGAAGGCGCCTGCCTTGAGCGCCTCCACCGCCAGTTCGACGTTGCCGAATGCGGTGATCATCGCCACCGGCGTCTTGGGGTGGTGCCTGGAAATCTCACCGACCAGCTCGATGCCGTTGCCGTCAGGCAGGCGCATGTCGGTGAAGCACAGGTCGTACGTGTTGCGGGACAGCAGCTCACGTGCTTCGCCGACATTGGCGGCAGTGTCGATCCGCAGGCCCATGCGACCCAGGGTCAGGGTCAGCAGCTCTCGGATGTCGCGTTCGTCATCGACGATCAGGGCGCTACGGGGGTCGCTCATCATGGTCTCGCGTTGCTTGCGATTCAGTCTAACTGCTGAATGGGTCGATGGGGGAGAGTGGTGCTGCCGTCTTTTCGCCGTGCGCCTGAAGCTGATCAGGCAGACATCAGGCTGTTGGGTCCCGGCATGGCGATCCTGAAGCAGCTGCCGCCGCCAGGCACGGCGACAAATTCCAGCGTCGCCTGGTTGGCGCGGCATAGCTCGCGCGCAATGTAGAGGCCCAGCCCGGTGCCGTGTTCGGAGGTGGTGAAGAACGGACGAAACAACTGGGCTGCGACCGCAGCGGGAATGCCCGGACCGCGGTCGAGGATGTCGATCATGGCGCGCTGGTCCAGTTGAAACACGCGCAAGCGGATGCGCGCGGGTTCGCCAGGCAGGCGGCCGTAATTGAGCGCGTTGTGGACCAGCACGGTCACGACCTGGTGCAGGTGGCGCGGGTCGACCATCGCGGTGACCTGGCGGTTGCCGGTCACCGCTTCCAGGCTGTCGGTCTCGATCGACATCGACTGCTGGTAGTCGTCGATGAACTGACGCGCGAACACGTTGAGGTCGGTGTGCTCGGGGTTGGCGCGCTCGCGCCGGGCAAGGCCAAGGACGCTCTCGACGATGCCGTTGGTGCGCTGGCATTGCTGGTGGATGATGCCCAGCAGGTGGCGGTCGCTGG
>JBIIHJ010000174.1:0-7901 GCA_044235875.1 Pseudoxanthomonas sp. | reverse complement strand
GACGGCGTGCCGCTGGTGGTGCTGGCCGGCAAGGAATACGGCACTGGCTCCTCGCGCGACTGGGCGGCCAAAGGCACCAACCTGCTGGGAGTGAAGGCGGTAATCGCCGAGAGCTTCGAGCGCATCCATCGCTCCAACCTGGTCGGCATGGGCGTGCTGCCCCTGCAGTTCAAGGACGGCGACAACGCGCAGTCACTCGGCCTGGACGGTTCGGAAGTCATCGACGTCACTGGACTGAAGGACGGCGATTCCAAGGTCGCCCAGGTCGTGGCCAGGAAGGCCGATGGCAACGAAGTAAAGTTCGAAGTTCGCGTGCTGCTGCTGACACCCAAGGAAGTCGAGTACTTCCGCCACGGCGGCCTGCTGCACTACGTACTGCGCCAGCTGGCGGCCAGGAAAGCCGCTTGATCCTGGCCGGATCAGGCGGCCGGCGTCGCAGCTGACGCGATTGTCATTGCAAAAGAAAGGCCCCGCACCGCGGGGCCTTTTGGTGTCAGCTCAGCGCGACCACTGCGCGGTATAGAGCTTCCAGTCGCCCTCCTCCAGCCGCCAGCCGGTGGTCACCTGGTAGGCACCCGCCTGGTCCGGCAGCCAGCGACCATTGCTGCCTGTCAACAGCGCGCTGAACCGCACAGTGGCGTGATCGCCCTGCAGCGTCACTTCCAGCGGACCGATCGTGGCACCTACGTCCGCATTGCCCAGCAACTGCAGGCGCAGGAGGTTGTGCAATGCCTCTCGGTCCATGCCGCCATTGCCGGAAAAATCCGCCGCGACCCAGTGCATCACCTCATTCGGCTGGCGCGACTGCACGGCCTGCTGCATGGCCGCGATCCCGGCCCGCAGGCGCGCCTCGGGGTCCGAGCGGCTGCATGCGACCAGCAGGACCAGGGCCAGCCACGTCAACAAGACCATGCGCTTGGGTATTGAAAGATTCCGGTTTGTGCCGCCTGCCGGTATGCTCATCGCCACATTTCAGGGGGACGCCGGATCGCCCGGCGGCGCCCGACCTTAGCACCCTGGGAGGGGCAGATACGATGACGCAGGACAGGCCCTGGTTTGCCAGCTATCCCGCAGGTATTCCGCACGAGATCGACGTCGAGGAATACCGTTCGGTCGCCTCCATCCTGGAAACCGCGATCGAGAAATATCGCGAGCGGCCGGCGTTTTCCAACTTCGGCAAGGTCCTGACCTACGCGCAGATCGACGTGCTGAGCCAGCAGATGGCCAGTTACCTGCTGCATGAGCTCAAGCTCAAGCGCGGCGACCGCGTCGCGGTGATGATGCCCAACTGCCTGCAGTATCCGATCTCGATCTTCGGCATCCTGCGCGCCGGGCTGACCGTGGTGAACGTCAATCCGCTATACACCGCCCGCGAACTGCACCACCAGTTGGACGATTCCGGCGCCGCGGCGCTGATCGTGGTCGACAACTTCGGCGATACCGCGGCCGAGGCGCTGCCCGGTACCCAGGTCAAGCACGTGGTCACCACCGCGCTGGGCGACATGCTGGGCTTCCCGAAAGGCCCGCTGGTCAACTTCGTCCTGCGCTACGTCAAGAAGATGGTGCCGGACTACGAGATCCAGGGCGCCGTGCGATTCCGCGATGCGCTTGCCCTGGGCAAGGGCAGGCCGCTGCCCAAGCTGGACATCCAGCCTGGCGACATCGCCTTCCTGCAATACACCGGCGGTACCACCGGCGTGGCCAAGGGCGCGATGCTGACCCACCGCAACCTGGTGGCCAACATGCAGCAGGCCTCGACGTGGATCGGGGTCAAGGCGCGCCCGGGCGAGGAATACATCATCACCGCGCTGCCGCTGTACCACATCTTCGCATTGACGGCGAACTGCCTGGTCTTCATGAAGTTCGGCGGCCTCAACCACCTGATCACCAATCCGCGCGACATGAAGGGCTTCGTCAAGGAGCTGTCCAAGGCGCCGTTCACGGCCATCACCGGCGTCAACACGCTGTTCAACGGGCTGTTGAATACCCCGGGCTTCGACAAGATCGATTTCAGCCGCGTGCACCTGACCCTGGGCGGCGGCATGGCCGTGCAGCACGCGGTCGCCGACCGCTGGCAGAAGGTCACCGGCGTGACACTGGTGGAAGCCTACGGCCTGACCGAGACTTCGCCGGCCGCCTGCATCAACCCGATCGACCTGGCCAGCTACAACGGTTCGATCGGACTGCCGGTGCCGTCCACCGACTGCTGCCTGAAGGACGACGACGGCAACATCGTCACCGGCGGCGGCGATGCCGTGGGCGAGCTCTGCATCAAGGGCCCGCAGGTCATGAAGGGCTACTGGAACCAGCCCGAGGAGACCGCCAAGGTCATGGATGCCGAGGGCTGGCTGCACACCGGCGACATCGCGCGCATGGATGAGAAAGGCTTCTTCTATATTGTCGACCGCAAGAAGGACATGATCCTGGTGTCCGGCTTCAACGTGTATCCCAACGAGGTCGAGGACGTGGTGGCGGGCATGCCCGGCGTGCTGGAAGTGGCCGCGATCGGCGTGCCGGACGAGCGCTCCGGCGAGACGGTGAAGATCTTCATCGTGCGCAAGGATCCCAACCTGACCGTCGAACAGGTCAAGGCGTTCTGCCGCGAGAACCTGACCGGTTACAAGCAGCCGCGCCATGTGGAATTCCGCAACGACCTGCCCAAGACCAACGTCGGCAAGATCCTGCGCAAGGACCTGCGCCAGCAGGAAAAAACCGCGCACTGATGGCTGCAGGGCAGCTGCGCAACCGCGCCGCTGTCCCCTGCCCAACCGCGGGAGCATGCCGCGAGTCAGCGCGCCGAGCGAGCAGTGAGCATCAATTAAGTGACGCTCGTCACATAAAGGCAGAGGTGGCGCTGGGCGACATAAGTCATTGACTTGTTTCGTTTTTTTTGACGCATTTAACACTTGGTTCAGGTGTAGGATCGACTACGCGGCGACCCCCGACGTAGCGCATCCCTTAGACACCCCCAAGGACCACCCCAATGAGCACCATCGAAAAATTTCAACGCGCGCGCGATTTCCACACCATCCGTACCGAGTCGTCGCCCGACAACAACTGCCACTGGCTGTACATGCACCACGACGCAGCGGCAGGCGCCCGTCCCTGCTTCCGTCCGCAGTTGCTAGAGGAAATGTGGGGTTTCACCTCGTCCATCACACTCGGCAGCGCGCAGGAACGCCAGGCCGGTCGCCTGCGCCACTTCGTGCTGGCATCGGAAGGCTCGGCCTTCAACCTGGGTGGGGATCTGGAGCTGTTCGGGCGTCTGATCCGCAGCCGTGACCGTGAGCATCTGCTGCAGTACGCGCGTCGCTGCATCGACGGCGTCAACATCCTGCAGACCGGGCTGGGTGGCGATGTGCGCACCATCGCGCTGCTGCAGGGCGACGCGCTGGGTGGCGGCCTGGAAATGGCGCTGGCCTGCCACACCATCGTGGCCGAGGAAGGCGTCGAGATGGGTCTGCCAGAGGTGCTGTTTGGCCTGTTCCCGGGGATGGGCGCTTACTCGTTCCTGTGCAAGCGCGTCTCGCCGCAGCTGGCCGAGCGGCTGGTCCTGGATGGCGTGATGTACAAGAGCGAGGACATGTACCGCATGGGCGTGGTCGACATCCTGGTGGGCAAGGGCCAGGGCCGGGCGGCCGTGCAGGACCTGATTCGCCAGCAGCAGCGGGCGCCGCACGCGCACGTGGCCATGAACCAGGTCCGCAACATCAGCCAGCGCGTGAGTCACGACGAGCTGATGGCGATCACCGAGGTATGGGTCGATACCGCGCTGGCGCTGGGCGACAAGTCGCTGCGGATGATGGAGCGCATCGTGCGCGCGCAGGAAAGACGTTCCGCCGCGCACGCGGCCTGATCGTCGAGGCCGCAGGCTCCCGCTGGAGGCTCAGAGGGATTCGTTGCGGTTTTCGCGAGCCTGCTGGTGCCTGTTCCTGACACGCACTTCCAGCGCAGTACGGGCGTGCGCGAGTTCTGACCGGATCACGGCCAGCCGCGTGCGCCATTCCTGCGAGGCCTGCCAGTCGCTCAGCCGCATCAGCTCGCCGCTGCATGCGGCCAGACGGCTCAGGCCCAGGTTGCTGGACACGCCCTTGAGGGCATGCGCGTGGTCGCGGACCAGGTCCTGCTGGCGGCGCTCCATCGCATCGGCGATCGCACCGATGCAGCCGTCGGCGTCGGACAGGCACTGGGCGATGAACTCGCGTTCGAACTGCTCGCCCATGCCCAGGGCGCTGAGCTCGTCGAGCACGCCCGAATCCAGGATCTCGTCGTAGTTGATCTGGGTGGACTGGCGCTCCAGCTGCGGGCGCATGGGTGCGATGATCCTGGCGTTGCCGGCGATCTCGGCCAGGGCGTCGAGCAGGCGCACGGCCACCACGGGCTTGGCCATGAAGGCGCGCGCGCCGGCTTGTTCGCAGCGGCTGATCGACTCGGGTGTCACGTCGGCGCTGAGCACGATCACCGGCGTATCCGGACCGCCACCAGCCTGCATGACGCGCAACTGCTTGAGCAGGTCCAGGCCACTGACGCCTGGCATGTGCAGGTCGATGATCACCGCGTCGTAGTCGGAGACCTCCAGCGCGTCGAGCACTTCCTCGCCGCCGCCGACACAGGTGATCCGGTGGCCTGCCTTCTGCAGCAAGCGCTGGACCACCATGCGGTTGGCCTCGTGGTCGTCGGCCACCAGGATCTGCATGCTGCGCACGCGGGCGCGATGACGCAGGAAGGGATCGGCGAACGCGATGACGTTTTCCGGCGTTTCCGCCCCCGCTTCCACCACAGATGGACCGCGCGGCACGACCTCTGGCGTGGCCTCCACGATCCGCAAAGGCACCTTGACCCAGAACGTGCTGCCCAGACCCATTTCACTTTCGAACCCGATCGTGCCCCCCATCGCTTCGGTCAGGCCCTTGGCGATCGTGGTGCCCAGGCCGGTGCCGCCATACCGGCGGCTCAGGCTGACGTCGGCCTGTTCGAACGCATCGAACAGGCGGGCCTGCAGACGCGCCGGAATGCCGATGCCGGTGTCGATCACGGTGAAGGTCAACGCGGCGACGCCGGTTTCGGCGCCCTGCTCCATCGAGACGTTGATCCGGACCGCACCGCGTTCGGTGAACTTGACCGCGTTGCCGACCAGGTTGGTGAGTACCTGGCGCAGGTGTCGGGCATCGCCGCGCAGCTTCTGCGGAATGTCGCCAGCGATGTTGACCAAGTAGTCAAGGTGCTTGGTGCGCGCCTGCGGCTGCATAATGAAGCCCACGTGCTGGACCAGTTCGCGCGGGGAAAACTCACTTTCGTCCAGGCGCAGCTTGCCGGCCTCGATCGCCGAGATGTCCAGCACGTCCTCGACCAGGGCCAGCATGCTCCGGGTCGACGCCTGGATGGTCGACAGGCACTCGCGCTGCTCGGTATCGAGCTGGGTTGTGCCCAGCAGGTCGGACATGCCCGACAGTCCGTTGAGCGGGGTGCGGAATTCGTGGCTCATGTTGGCCAGGAAGCGGCTCTTGGCCTCGTTGGCACGGCGCGCCTCGGCGGTGGCGTTGGTCAGCTTCTTGAGCAGGCCGGACAGGTAGAGCGGGATCGCGATCAGGCCAACCCACAGGCCCAGCGACAGGCTCATGTTGCCGCGCCAGAAGCTGTTGGTGGCGATGACACCGCCAAAGCCGATGCAGCCCATGATGATCGCCGCGATCAGGTACTTGCTGCCGAAGCGCAGGCCGTTGCCGACGGTCACCCACATGATCAACACGTACAGCCAGGATAGCGGCTCGCCCTTCATCGCCATGGCCGAGCACATCAGGCCGTAATCGATGAACATGCCGGCCACCCGGCGCACGTCCGAGCGCCCCGGCTGGCTCAGGATCCACAGGAAGATCAGCGAGCCACTGGTGACGCCGACCATGCTCATGATGATCGATTGGACGTAGACCTGCGGCTGCAACGTCCCGGTGGCGGCGCTCAGCAGCAGGTATACGATGACGCCGCTGAAGATCAGGATGCGGATCAATGCCTGGCCGTGCTCGCTATCCTGGCGCTGGGCCAGGCGGTCCCTGATCGTGCTCAGCATGGCATCCATCGTTTACTCCAGTCCGGGACGTGCTTGCAGCGTGGAATAGCGTTCGCAGATGCTGTCCAGCCGCTCCCTGCCCCGGAACAGCGCATCCACGCAGGCAGGATCGAACAATCGGCCACGCTGGGCGTACAGGTAGGCCAGGGCCGCATCGCGGGTCCAGGCCGGCTTGTAGGGACGTGCCGATATCAGCGCGTCGAACACATCTGCGACTGCGACGATGCGCGCCTCGATCGGGATCTGTTCGCCCCGCAGGCCGTCCGGATAACCGGTGCCGTCATAGCGCTCGTGATGGCGCAGCGCGATGATCGCGCCGGTCTGGATCAGGCGGTTCTGGCTGCCACTGAGCAGCTCGTGGCCGATCTTGGGATGGCGACGCATGATCGCCTGCTCATCGGCGTCCAGCGGGCCGGGCTTCATCAGCACCGCATCTGGAATGGCGATCTTGCCCATGTCGTGCAGCGGCGCGGCCAACTCGATGGCGCGCACATCCTCCTCGCCCATGCCCAGCTGCTCGGCCACCAGCGCGGCGATGCGCGACATGCGCTCCAGGAAAGCACTGGTGCCGCTGTCCCGGTATTCGATGGCACGGGCCAGGCGCGAGAGCGTTTCGCGCTCGCGCTCTTCGACCTCGTGCATGCTCGACAGCAGGCGCTGCTCCAGCGAGAGCGCTCGCTGTTTGACATTCTCAGACTGCTGGCGCAGCTGCAGCAGGTTGCGGCAGCGCGCACGCAGTTCGCGCGGGCGCACCGGCTTGACCAGGAAATCGATGACGCCCGCTTCCAGCGCGGCCTGGCGGATCGGCTCGTCGCCCACCACGGTGATCAGGATCACGGGAATGTCGCGGTGCATCGGCAGCCGACGGAAACGGCGGGCGAATTCCAGCCCATCCATCCCGGGCATGCGGTAATCGAGCAGCAGCAGGTCGGTGCGGTTGTTGCTGCACCAGTCCAGCGCCACCTGCGGATCGCCGAAGTCGTGGACCGCCAGTTCGGTGGCGATGTCCTCGATCACGTGGCGCAGCATGGTGCGCGCAGACGCCTGATCATCGACGATGACGATGTTCAATTCGCTACCAGCGCCATTGGGCCAGTGCTGCTGGTCCGTGGGTGAGGAGACCGCAGTAAAGACGCGGCTTGGGGTAAGCATGTAACGCCACCTCTCGGGGGATTGCGAGGCTGCACAGGACTATAGGGGAAACGGTGAAGCCCGGGGGAGCGGCCCGAACAACGACTTCCTCCAGGGATTAGGGAGATTCGAAGCACGAAACGTGCCACCAATGCTCACATCCTGCCTCAAGCGTGGGTCCGGCGTGTGGGCGCGACCCGGTAACGCCACTGGCCTTGTGGTTGACCGCGGCCGGACTTTGGTCCTGCCCCTGGATAGTGCAGGGGCAGTCGGGGCTCAGTAAGCGACCTGACAACGCCTGCTGCCGTCATGCGTCACTTTTCAACCCTGCGTTTCGGGGCGCATGTACGGGAAGAGCAACACGTCGCGAATCGAGTCTACCCCCGTCAGCAGCATCACCAGACGATCGATGCCGATGCCCAGGCCACCGGTCGGGGCCATGCCGTACTCCAGCGCGCGGATGTAATCGGCGTCGAAATGCATGGCTTCGTCGTCGCCGCCCTCCTTGGCCTCGACCTGGGCGCGGAAGCGCGCGGCCTGGTCTTCCGGATCGTTGAGCTCGGAGAATCCGTTGGCGATCTCCTTGCCGTTGATGAACAGCTCGAAGCGGTCGGTATAGCCGGCCTCAGTGTCGCTGGCGCGGGCCAGCGGCGATACTTCCACCGGATGGTCGGTGATGAAGGTCGGCTGGACCAGGGTGTGT
>JBIIHJ010000014.1:0-25954 GCA_044235875.1 Pseudoxanthomonas sp. | reverse complement strand
CCGCATCGTCTACGTCAGCTGCCACCCGGGCTCGCTGGCGCGAGATGCCGGCTATCTGGTCAACGAATGCGGTTTCAGGCTGGTCAGCGCCGGGGTGATGGACATGTTCCCGCACACCGCGCACGTGGAGTCGATTGCGCTGTTCGAGCGCTAGGACGTCGCTTCTGTCCCCTCCCTTGCCAAGCAGGGGAGGGCTGGGGAGGGGCGCTTTTCGCTACGAAGCCACACCCAAGCCAGAGCAACCCCTCCCCGATCCTCCCCTTGCACCATGCGCAACGGGAGGGGGCAGGTCATGCGGGTGTGCAGGGCAGGACTTGAATATGCCGATTGCGAGGTATCGGATGCGACATCTTGTTGCATCAGCGAAGTCCACAATCCTGCTTTCACCATTTCCAATTCTTCGGCCAAACGCGATGGGCATCGAAATCGAACGCAAATTCCTCCTGGCCAACGACGCTTGGCGCGCCGTGGTCCATCGAGCCATCCCGATTTCGCAGGGCTATCTCAACGACCTGTCGGTGGTCGCCGGTGGCGCACAGAAGGCCTCGGTGCGGGTGCGTATCGAAGGCGACACCGCCGCGCTCAACCTCAAGTCCCGCGAGACCGGCCACACCCGCCAGGAGTTCGAATATCCGATCCCGGTGGCCGATGCCCAGGCGCTGCTCGGGCTGTGCGTAGGCGGACGGGTCGAAAAGACCCGGCACCTGGTGCAGGTTGGCGCGCACCTGTGGGAAATCGACGAATTTGCCGGCGACAACGCAGGGCTGGTGGTGGCCGAGATCGAGCTGGACCACGCCGACGAGGCTTTTGAACGCCCCCACTGGCTCGGCCGGCAGGTGACCGACAGCCTGCGCTATTACAATCTGGCCCTGGCCGATCGCCCGTTTTCGCAGTGGAGCGAAGACGAGCGCCGCGCGGCCGACGTCGGATAAGGACTGCTTTACATGCTTGCAATCGGCATCGCCGGGACCGAACTGGCCGCCCACGAGCACCACTGGCTGCAGCACGACGCCGTGGCCGGGGTGGTGCTGTTTACGCGCAACTTCGTCTCGCGCCAGCAGGTCACTGAGCTGTGCGCGGCGATCCGCGCCGCCACGGCGCGTCCGCTGCTGATCTGCGTGGACCAGGAAGGCGGCCGCGTGCAGCGCTTCCGCGACGGCTATGCCGCGCTGCCGCCGCTGGAGGTGTTCGGCGCTCAATATGCGGCCGATCCCAAGGGCGCGCTGGAACAGGCCCACGACCACGCCTGGCTGATGGCCAGCGAAGTGCGTGCCAGCGGCGTGGACCTGAGTTTCGCGCCGGTGGTGGACCTGGGCCGCGGCAACAAGGCGATCGGCAGCCGCGCCTTCCACGGGGATCCGCAGGTCGTGGCCGAATTCACCCGCGCCTATGTGCGCGGCATGCACGACGCCGACATGGCCGCCACGCTCAAGCACTTCCCCGGGCACGGCACGGTCGCCGAGGACACGCACTTCGACAACGCTATCGATCCACGCCCGCTGACCGTGCTGCAGGCCGAGGACCTGGTGCCGTTTGCCGCCGGCATCGACGCTGGTGCCGATGCGGTGATGCTGGCGCACGTAGTGTATCCGGCCGTGGCGCCCGAGCCGGCCGGCTATTCGCCGCGCTGGATCAACCTGCTGCGGCAGGAGATGGGCTTTCGCGGCGTGGTGTTTTCCGACGACATCTCGATGGCCGCCGCCCGTTCGGCAGGTGGCGTGGCCCAGCGCGTGGCGCTGCATCTGGATGCCGGCTGCGATGTCGTCCTGGCCTGCCAGCCGGACGTCGTCGAGGACGCCCTGCGCGCCGTCGAAGGGCGAACGCTCAATACTGCCGCGCTGATCGGACTGATCGGTCGCGGCCCCCGCGCGTGGGAAGGCCTGCTGGCCGATACGCGTTACGGATCCGCGCTTTCGCGCCTGCCACTTTCCAAGGAAACCGCCTGATGTCCGACACTGCCCCCACCATCCGCCAGGCCCTGGCCAACGCCGACCTGCTGGTGGATCGCCCCACGCTGGACGCGGCCATCGCAAAGGTGGCCGATGCCATCGCCGCCGACTACGCCGGCGAAGTGCCGGTGTTCCTGACCATCATGCACGGCGCGCTGCCCTTCGCCGGCCAGCTTTCGCTGGAGCTGGGGGTGCGCAACCTGGACCTGCAGTACGACTACCTGCATGCCACCCGCTACCGCGGCGAGACCGAAGGTGGCGAGCTGGTCTGGAAGCACCGCCCGGCCACCGCGCTGTACGGCCGCCGCGTGCTGCTGGTGGACGACATTCTGGATGAAGGCCTGACCCTGCACGCCGTGCGCCAGTGGTGCCTGGAGCAGGGCGCGACCGACGTACGCATCGCCGTGCTGACCGTCAAGGAGCACGACCGTGGCCTGGACGAGGTCAAGGCCGACTACGTCGGCGTGACCGTGCCGGATCGCTACGTGTTCGGCTTCGGCATGGACGTGCACGAGCACCTGCGCAACCTGCCGGCGATCTACGCGATGAAGGAAGGCGCGTGAGCCAGCACATCGACCTGGCGATCATCGGTGGTACCGGCGTGTACCAGCTGGCCACGTTGGATGACGTCGACACCCGCCACGTCGACACGCCCTACGGCGCGCCGTCCGGCCCGGTCCGCGTGGGCACGGTGCTGGGCAAGCGGGTGGCGTTCCTGGCCCGGCACGGCGAAGGCCATTCGCTGCCGCCGCACAAGGTCAACTACCGCGCCAACCTGGCCGCGCTCAAGTCCATCGGCGCCACCCGCGTGCTGGCGCTGAATACCGTCGGCGGCATCACCGAGCGCTTCGGTCCGCGCGTGCTGGCCTGCCCGGACCAGGTGATCGACTACACCTGGGGCCGCATTTCGACCCTGTGCGAGGAGGGCGGGGACGTGCTGCACGTGGACTTCGGCGACCCTTACACCCCGATGCTGCGCCACAAGATCCTGGCCGCCGCGCGCGTCACCGGCGTCAAGGTCGTCGACGGCGGCTGCTACGGCGCCACCCAAGGCCCGCGCCTGGAAACCAAGGCCGAAATAGCCCGCATGCGCCGCGACGGCTGCGACCTGGTCGGCATGACCGGCATGCCCGAAGCCGGCCTGGCCCGCGAGCTGGGCCTGGACTATGCCTGCCTGGCGATCGTCGCCAACTGGGCCGCCGGCTGCGGCGCCGGCGAGGAGATCACGATGGCCGAAGTGCTGGCCAACGTGGATGCCGCATCGGCCGGGATGGCCGAGCTGGTGGGCGAGCTGGCGCGCGGGTGATTGTCAACGCGGCCGCGTCTTTGCATACTCGGCCTGGTACGGCTGCCCAGCCGTGCCACCACCATTGATCCAATCTGGGGAAACAAAGAGCTATGCCGTACGGTACCGTCAAGTGGTTCAACGATGCGAAGGGCTTCGGATTCATCGCGCCGGAGGATGGCAGCGCCGATGTCTTTGCACATCACACCGCCATCAACGCCAAGGGCTTCCGCACCCTGGTCGAAGGCCAGCGCGTCAGCTATGAAGTGACGCAGGGCCCGAAGGGTGCACAGGCGTCCAACATCGCGCCGGTCGCCTGAAGCCAGCTCGATTTCAAGATTTCTTGAACCCCGCTTCGGCGGGGTTTTTTATTGACTGGCTGCCGACGCAGGTGTGCTGCCACGCCAGGCAATGCAAAAGATGACGCTTGCCGACATGTGCTGATGCAATCCATCTGACGCCTTCTCGCGCAGAATGGGTGCCACGCAAGAAAGCTAATTTCCCGTTAAGCCGTTGGATGAGGTTCGTTAAACCACGGCGATCTCTCACATGTCCTGCCTCACCGCAGCGACGCAACGATCCGGGGAATCAGATGAAGAACAAGCAAAGCATTCGCAAGAAGGTGTTGAGCCGTGCGGTGGTGTCCATCCTGCTGGGGGCATCGATGGTGCCCGCCACGGTGTACGCACAGTCCACGACCGGCTCTTTGTACGGCTCGGTGGCGGGCGCCGAGGGCGACAGCGTCCAGATCAGAAGCGACAGCGGCGTGACTCGCACCGTCAGCGTCGGCGCCGACGGTCGCTACAGCGTCGGCGCGCTGCCGATCGGCGTGTACAGCATCACCCTGCGCAAGGGCGACCAGGTGGTCGAAACGCGAGAAGGCGTCGAACTGCGTGTCAATGGCGGTACCGAGGTCAGCTTCACCGATGCCAAACAGCTGGGCACCATCACCGTACGGGGTGTGCAGTCGCAAGCGCTGGACACCAGCAGTACCAACATCAATACCGTGGTGACTGCACGCGAGCTCGCCGCGCTGCCGCTGGGTCGTTCGGCCGAAGCCATCGCGCTGCTGGCGCCGGGAGCGATCCAGTCCGCAGGCGTGTTCACCGGTCCCAGTGGCACCTCGCTGGTGTCCTTTGGCGGTTCGTCCGTGACCGAGAACGCGTACTACATCAACGGCCTCAACACGACCGATTCGATCAGTGGTTTCGGTGGCATCACCCTGCCCTACGGGGCCATTGCCCAGCAGGAAGTGCTGTCCGGTGGCTATGGCGCCCAGTACGGTCGCTCCGATGGCGGCGTGATCAACATGGTCGGCAAGCGCGGCACCAACGAGTGGCATTACGGGTTTGCTGCCGAGTGGACGCCGGCTTCGCTGCAGTCCGAACAATCCGATCTTTATTACCCGCAGGTCAGTGGCAAGGCCACCGACGGCAGCATCTATCGCCGTCGTTCGGACAGCGCGTCCGAAAGCACGCGCTACAGCGCCTACGCCGGGGGGGCGCTGATTGAAGACCGCTTGTACTTCTTCGGCGCGATTGAAGCGGCCAAGCAGGAAGGTAACAGCGTCGGCGCCGTCTCCAGCCCCTACAACACCAAGTACGGCTATACCGATCCCAAGGCGTACGTGAAGCTGGACTGGCACATCAACGACAGCAATCTGCTTGAGTTCACCGGCCTCAAGAACAAGCACCAGTACACCGGCACGCTGTATGACTACGATTACGACACCGGGTCCACCGGTGGCTTCGCCAGCAATGACACGCACACCAAGGTCAATGCCACCGACTGGACGACCAAGTGGACCAGCTATCTCACCGATAGCCTGACCTTTACCGGCCAATACGGCCGCCAGCGCGTGGACTACGCCTCGGTGACCCCGGGGTTGAACAACAGCCTGACCTATGTCAGTGGCACCGAGTACGAGGACCTCTCCAAGACCCCGAGCGGCGAAACGGTTACCAGCGCACAGACTTCGGCCTACGCTGACAACACGAACAAGGAGTCCGGCGCAAAGGACCTGCGTTTGGAGCTGAACTGGAAGATCGGTAATCACGACATCACCGCCGGCATCGACAACCACGACACCTACGACAAGAACGACGGCCAGGTGTATAGCGGCGATGGCTACATCTGGTCCTACGGCCAGCAGTCCAGTGGCTATCTCGTGGGTGATGACACCAGCAGCACGGTGTGGGTCTCGCCGGTGCCGGACGGTTACAACGGCTATTACGTCAACAAGACGATCTACAGCACCAATGCGTCGGTGACGGTCAAGCAGCGCGCGCAGTACATCCAGGACAACTGGCAGGTGACCGACAACCTGTTGCTGAGCCTGGGCCTGCGCAATGACCAGTTCACCAACTACAACGGCAATGGCGTGCCGTACATCAAGCTGACCAAGCCGCAGTGGGCGCCGCGCCTTGGCTTCAACTGGGATATCCAGGGCGACCAGAGCATGCGTCTGTTCGGCAACGCCGGCCGCTACTACCTGGCCCTGCCAACCAGCGTCGCGCTGCGTGGTGCCTCGCCATCCACCTACACCAGCGAGTACTACACCTACACCAGCATCGATGCCAACGGCATTCCGCAGGGCCTGACCGCGATCAGTTCCAGCACCGGCGGCGCGGTGTCATCAAACAACGAGTATGGCCAGCCAGTAGACCCTGCCACGGTGTCGTCCTCCAACATCAAGGCTGAGTATCAGGACGAGTACATCCTGGGCTTTGCCAGCAAGCTGGCCGACACTTCTTGGAACTACGGGGCCAAGGCGACCTATCGCGTCCTGCGAAACGCCATCGACGATACCTGTGACATGACCACCTTGAGCGAGGTGGCAACAGCTCAGCTGGGTTACGACGTGGACATGACCGGGCTGGGGTATGGCTGCCTGCTGTTCAACCCGGGTCGGGCCAACACCTATCGCATCCCCAATGCCTCCGGCGGCTACGACAGCTTCACCGTTTCGTCCGACGCCAGTGGCGAACCGGCGGCCAAGCGCAATTATCGTTCGGTGGAGCTGTTCCTTGAGCGTCCCTTCGATGGCAAGTGGTACGCCAAGGTCGATTACCTGTGGTCAAAGCTGCGTGGCAATACCGAAGGCCAGGTCAACAGCAACACCGGACAGGATGACGTCAGCGCCACGGTCGATTACGACTATCCGCGCCTGATGGAATACTCCAACGGCTATCTGGCCAACGATCGTCGCCACACGATCAAGGCCTATGGTTCGTACCAGATCACCGACGAGTGGCTGGTCGGTGCCAATCTGACGATCGCGTCGGGAACGCCCAAGACCTGCCTGGGTTACTACGGCGCGGACGAAAGCGCCGCCGAATACGGCACGTATTACCATTGGTGCGCGGGTCAGCCTTCGCCAACCGGTAGTGCAGGGCGCTTCGCGTGGTCTGAGATCCTGAGCCTCAATGTGGAATATCGTCCGGAGTGGGCCAACAAGCGCCTGGCGTTCACCGGCATGGTCTACAACGTGGGCGACCAGCAGCGTGCGACCCGCTGGTATCCGTACTACACCAAGAGCGATTCGATCAACGCGCGTTACAGCCAGACCATTGCGACCCAGGCACCGCGTTACTTCCGTTTCGGCGTGCAGTACGACTTCTGATCGGCTGATCGATAAGACGTCTGCGTAAAGCTGGATGGCCGCCTTCGGGCGGCCATCCTCGTGATGGAGATAGCCAATGACCAGTACTTCCTTCCTTCAGCAGGCCCGGGCCGCCGCTGCTCGCCGCGACTGGGACGGCGCAGGCCAGCACTATCGCAGCGCGCTGGCCCTGCAGCCCGCCAATGCTGACCTGCTGTTGCAGCTCTCACTGATGGAAAGCCGGGCAGGACGTTACCGGCATGCACAAAGCAACGCATTGGAGGCGGCACGCCAGCTGCCAGTCGATCCAAAATCGGCGCTCGCCGTGGCATCGCGACTGCGCGCCTTCAACCAAGGCGAGGCGTTGCTGGCCTATCTGCAACATTTTCTTCCGGTGCAGCGCATGTCGCTCCCATTACTGCTCGGCTTTGCCGCGCAGCTGAGTTGTCTCAACCTGCAGGAGCGCGCGCTGGAACTGCTGGACGAAGCCTGCCGTGCGGACCCGGATTACCCGCCAACGCTGGCCTCGCGTGCGCAGGTGCTGATCTATCTGGGACGTTTCGATGCCGCGCGGGTGGACCTTCATCACTGCCTCCGTCGTGCGCCGGAACTGGGGCAGGCGTGGTGGTTGCTGGCGCGTCTGTCATCACAGGCAGATGCGTCCCGGCAGGTTGATGCGTTGCGTCGGCAACTTGCTGGCCGCGGCGCCTCGTCGCGGGATATCGCGTTCCTGCAATCGGCGTTGCACCAGCATCTGGATCTGCTGGGCGATCATGCCGCGGCGTGGCAGGCCCTGGAGGCTGCCAACGTGGTGATGCGCGATCAGGTGCGCCACGATTCGGCGCAGACGCGACGCTTGTTTGATGCAATCATCAGACGCCACCGGCGTGCGTGTGCGGCAGCTCCCCCGGCGTCGTCGCGTGTTCCGATCTTTATCGTCGGCCTGCATCGCTCGGGGACCACGCTGCTGGAGCAGCTGCTGGACGGCCATGATGATGTACAAGGCATCGGTGAGCTGTACGACTTCACCAGCCAGCTACGCTGGGCCAGTGACCATCATTGTCGTGGCGCATTGGATGAGACTGTGGTCCAACGCAGTGCACAGCTGGACATGAGTGCCGTGGGAAGGGGCTATGTGCAAGGGCTGGAATGGCGTCTCGGCAACGCGTGCCATTTCACTGACAAGCTGCCGTCCAACCTGCTCAATGTCGGACTGATCTGCCAGGCCTTGCCGCAGGCCAAGATCCTGCGCATGGTGCGGGACCCCGTGGAGACATGCTTCTCCAATCTGCGTGAACTGTTCTCGGAGGTAAATCCCTGGTCCTATGATCCGCTGGAGATGGCCGACTACCACCAGCAGAGTGAGCGCCTGGCGGCGCACTGGCATCAGATGTATCCGGAACGGATGCTCGACGTGGACTATGCCGCGCTGACGCGTGATCCGCGCGCGGCGCTGACCCGGGTCACCGAATTCTGTGGCCTGACGCTGGAGGGGCGAATGCTGGACATCGGCGATCGCAAACGCGCGGTCGCCACCGCTAGCGCGGTCCAGGCACGCAATGCGGTGACAGCGTTGGAAACACCCAAATGGGCACCCTATGCGCAGCAGCTGGCGCCGATGATCCGACGCTTGCACCAGCCGGCGGCCCTGCTTTAACGGATCGCACGACCACTGGAACAGATGGTTGCGGCGATCCGGCTACCGTTAGGCCCTCGCGCACGCCACCTTGAAGAGGATCCGAAGGAGTGTTTCCCATGAATGCCCAAGCCAATTCCGCCCGCATCCTGCGCACCGTGCGCGGCCAGCCGACCTCCGATGGCGCGGGGGTCAAGCTCACGCGCGTGATCGGCACCCAGCAGCTGCCGGACCTGGATCCGTTCCTGATGCTCGATGAGTTCGGCACCGACAAGCCGGAAGACTATCTGGCCGGGTTTCCCGAGCATCCGCATCGCGGCTTCGAGACGGTGACCTACATGCTGGACGGGCGCATGCGCCATCGCGACAACCACGGCAACGAGGGCCTGCTCACGCCGGGCAGCGTGCAGTGGATGACCGCGGGCCGTGGCCTGGTGCACTCGGAGATGCCTGAGCAGGAATCCGGCCGGATGCGTGGCTTCCAGTTGTGGGTGAACCTGCCGGCCAGGGACAAGATGACCGAGCCGAAGTACCAGGAATTCGCGCCGGACCACATCCCCGTGGCCACGCCGGAGAATGGCGTGACGGTCAAGGTGATCGCTGGTGCGGTTGGCGAGGTCGTCGGCCCGATCGTGCAGCCTGCGACCGATCCGCTGTACCTGGACATCGCGCTCCAAGCCGGTGCCCGCTGGGAATATCCCCTGCCCGAAGGCCACAACGTGTTTGCCTACGCCTACGAAGGCGCGGTCACGGTGAGCGAGGGCGATGAGGCCCGCGCGCTGGAAACGCAGACCCTGGCGGTGCTGGGCGGCGGCGACCTGCTGCAGCTGCGCGCGGGTGCAGCGGGCACGCGGATGATCCTGGTGGCGGGCCGTCCGCTGCGCGAGCCGGTGGTGCGCCATGGGCCGTTCGTGATGAACACCAGGCAGGAGTTGATGCAGGCCTTCACCGACTTCCAGGAAGGGCGTTTCTGACGTCCTGAATGCTGGACGTTGAAACGCGAAAGGCCGCTCAATGAGCGGCCTTTCGCATTGCATGGCTGGGCCGATCAGTCGGCGCTGCGTGCGTCGGCAACCGGGCGGTTGGGGTCGAACTGCAGGCTGCGCACCGTCGCCATGCTGGTTTCCAGCGCGCTCTCGCTGGGCGCGTCGATCCAGACCTGCGCATAGCGGTCATCGTCCAGTTCGATCACCGCCACCCGGGTCTGCGCGTCGGGCCGATTGGCGATCTGGGCGTGGTACCAGCGCGCCTTGTGGCCGTCGATCTTGGTCTTCTCCTCGCGCGCGCCGCTGGGTTTGTCCGGCTCCTTGTTGGTCAGCATGACGCCGAAAGCCTGCGCACCCTGCGGATCGAAGGCCTTGCAGATCACCAGTTTGCCCGCGCCGCTCTGTTCCCAGCGCAGGTTGCTGCCGGCGGGCAGGGCGGGACAGCTGCTGGCCGATTGGGCCAGGCTGGTGGAAGCGGCCAGCGTCAGCACCAGGCCAGCGACGGAAACAAGGCGAGCTTTCATCGAACGGTCCCCTAACGTGCAGCACCGGTAAGCCGGTGCACGGTTGTGATCTCGACGCGACGACCGGGAATGCCTGCTTCCCCGTTCCCCTTGCAGGCGCTTGCGCGCCATTCCGGCCGACGCGTGGTGCTCTATCGGGCGACCAAACGCGTCGACACGTCACAGTTGCCCCGCGCCGCACCATAAGCCAAAACCGGACCAGGGTGACAATTCCGCGACAGCCCGATCCTTCAGACTGTGCGCTACTTCAATGTTCGGGCAGCGGAATGAACTCCGGGTCGCCGGAGATCGTGCCGAAACGCCCCTCCAGCCAATCCTGCTTGGCCTGCTGCAGGCGGTCCTTTGAGCTGGAGACGAAGTTCCACCACAGATGGCGCGGGCCATCCAAGGGTTCGCCGCCCAGGAGCATGGCCTTGAGCGGTGTCCTGGCGCGCAGCACCGGGCGGGTGCCGCGGTCCAGCACGATCAGATGGCGGTTGGGGATGTCGACGCCGTCCAACTGAGCCTCGCCCTCCAGAATGTAGAGCGCGCGTTCGACCGCCCGGTCGTCGATGGCCAGCTCGGCCTCCGGCAGCAGGTCCAGCGCCACGTTGAAGGTGTCGGCGAACACGCGCACCGGCGATTCGTGGCCCCAGGCGCGGCCGGCGATCACCCGCAGCGTCGCGCCGCCCTGCTGCCAGTGCGGCAGGGTTGAAGCGGCGTGGTGGTGGAATTCCGGCGCGATTTCCTCGTCCGGCCTGGGCAGCGCGACCCAGGTCTGCATGCCGTGCAGCGGCGCGTGGTCCACACGCTCCAAGATCGGCGTGCGCTCGGAATGGGCAATGCCGCGGCCGGCGGTCATCCAGTTCACATCGCCGGGGCGGATCACCGTATCCGAGCCCAACGTGTCGCGGTGGCCGATCGCGCCAGCCCACAGGAAGGTCACCGTCGCCAGGCCGATATGCGGATGCGGGCGCACGTCGATGCCCTTGCCGGCATCAAAGTCCGCCGGGCCCATGTGGTCGACGAACACGAACGGCCCGATGCTGCGTGCCTGGATGCTGGGGACGGCGCGGCGCACCTGGAAACCGCCCAGGTCATGCACGCGGGGAGCGATCACGGTGGTCATGGCAAGGTCCGCTGGAAAGAGGCGGCAAAGCATCGCACGCGCCCGGTGAGGTGCTGCGGGTATGGCGGAAACGGATCGTTGCAGCACCTCAGGCTTGATCGAGCAGATCCGGTCCGCCGGGCATGTCGCCGCGCCGCGAGGCCAGGCGGTCGGCAAGGCGCGTGGGCTCTGGCAGGCGGTAGCCGCGCAGCAGGCCGACGATGCGTTGGAGGGCACCGTCCATCGACACGCGATGACCCGGGGAAACGATCAGCGGATTGCAGCGCAGCTTGCTGCGCAGCATCCAGGCGATCTGCTCGCCCTTGTGGATCAGCGGCGTGCGCGCGCCGACTTCAGGGCCTGGCGCTTCGAAGCGGCCGCACAACACCTTTTTGGCCACGCCGATGGTGGGCAGGCCGGTGACCACGCCAAAGTGCGCGGCGATGCCCAGCCGGCGCGGATGGGCAATCCCCTGGCCATCGACGACCACCAGCTCCGGCACCTGCGGCAGGCGATCCAGTGCCTGCAACAACGCCGGCAGCTCGCGGAAACTGAGCAGCCCCGGCACATACGGCATGGAGGTCGGCGTGCGTTCGATCACCGAATCCAGCAGGCGTAGCGTGCTGCCATCCAGCAGGACCGCGGCGGCGCGCGTGGTGTTGCCCTCGTCCTCGAAGCCGACATCGAAACCGGCGATGGTGCGTGGCGCCGCCGGCGCTTCATCGACCAGCCGCACCTGCGCGGCCAGTTGCACCTGCAGCGCGCGTGCGCCGGCAATGCTGCCGTCCCAGTCGCCGAAGGCGGAGCGGCTCATGGCGTCATCGCGCCGTAGCGCCGATCTTCCACGCGCGCCGCAAAGCCCGCCGTACGCGTGATACGGATCATGCGGTTGGTTTCATCGGCGCGTAGCGGGGTGACCACGCAATCGCATAGACCGCCGGCAAGTGGGGCGATGGCCTCCGGCTGGCCGACCACCAGCACGGTGCCGCGCGAAAACTCCTGTCGCCACCGCGCGGCGGTGTCCTGCAGCGGGCCGCGGGAAAAATAATGCGAGAGCGCCAGCCCGCGCCGCGCGATCAGCGCTGGTGTGGCGGTCTGGCGGGTACGGCGGAATTCATCCACATAGATCGCGCGCAATGGCACTTGGCCGAGCTGGATGTCCAATGCCTGGGCGCGGGCCTGGCCGATGTCGGACAGCGCGGGATCTTCGATGTCGTCGTCAGCGGTTTCGGCATGCGGGATCAGAACGAAGACGGCCTCCTGTTGCCCATCCACTGGAACGGTGGCAGTACGCGGTGACGGCACGGAGGCACATGCGTTCAACAGCAACGTGCCCACGGCCAGGGCGACGACACCGAGCGGGGCTTTGACCATGCCGTGATAGCGCGCCGCGGCTACTGCTGCGGCCGCGATTCCAGGTGGCGCTTGACCTGCTCGGTCGCATCGCCGACTTCCTGCACGGCCGCACGCAGATCCTGTTCGTTGGCGCCCAGGTGCTGGGTCCAGTAGGCCATCTGCCATTCCTCGGTCAGCTCGACCTTGGCGATGTCCTTGGGGATGCGCGATTCGGATGCATTGCTCATGTGCGGCTCCTGTTGCAGTCGGGCCGTCAGCCTGCGCAGCGTAGGCGTAAAGCCGCGTGACCGCTGCGCCGCGTGGCGTTGTCAGTCGATGAACTGCAGCCGCGCCAGTTCCGCATACAGGCCGCCCTGGGCCATCAGTGCCTCATGCGTGCCCTGGGCGACGATGCGACCGCGGTCCATGACCACGATCCGATCGGCCTTGAGCACGGTGGCCAGGCGGTGGGCGATGACCAGGGTGGTGCGTCCGGCCATCAGGCGCTCCAGCGCGCTCTGCACGGCGCGCTCGCTCTGCGCGTCCAGCGCGCTGGTGGCTTCGTCCAGCAGCAGGATCGGCGCGTCCTTGAGCAGCGCCCGAGCGATGGCGATGCGCTGCTGTTGGCCGCCGGACAGGCGCGCGCCGCGCTCACCCAGTTGGCTGTCGTAGCCTTCCGGCAGTTCGCGCAGGAAGCCGTCGGCCTCGGCGGCGGTCGCGGCTTGGTGCAGCTGTGCTTCGGTGGCATCGAGCTTGCCGTAGCGGATGTTCTCGGCGGCACTGGCAGCGAAGATCGTCGGCGCCTGCGGCACCAGGGCGATCTGTTCGCGCAGCGCGGCCAGGTCGAGCTGGCGCAGGTCCAGCCCGTCCACGCGGATCGCCCCGGCCTGCACGTCGTGGAAGCGCAGCAGCATCGACAGCACCGTGCTCTTGCCGGCGCCCGAAGGGCCGACCAGCGCTACGGTTTCGCCCGGCTCGATCGACAGGGTGAAGTCGTCCAGCGCCGGCATGTCCGGACGCGTCGGATACCGGAACCCCACGTGGTCGAAGCGGATCTGCCCGCGTACGGGGAGCGGCAGGGCCAGCGTCTGCGCGGGCGCCTGGACCTGCGGGGTTTCGTCCAGCAGCTCGCCGATCCGGCCCATGCCGCCGGCCGCGCGCTGGAGCTCGTTCCACACCTCGGCCAGCGAGCCGACCGAGCCGCCGCCAATGAGCGCATACAGCACGAACTGGCCGAGCGTGCCGGCGCTCATGTTTCCGCCGATCACATCGTGCGCGCCCGACCACAGCACCAGCACGATCGCGCCGAACACCAGCGTGATCGCACCAGCGGTGACGAAGGACTGTGCGCGGATGCGCTTGCGCGCGGTTTCCACCGAGAGGGCCACTGCCGATTCGAACCGGCTGCGTTCGTAGGGCTCGCGGGCGTGGGCCTGCACGGTGCGCACCGCGCCCAGACTTTCCCCGGCCAGCGTATTGGCATCGGCGACACGATCCTGGCTGGCGCGGGAAATCCTGCCCAGCCTGCGCGCGCCCAGGATGATCGGCACCACCGCCAGCGGAATGCCGACTAGGGCGAACGAGGCCAGGCGCGGACTGGCGATGAACATCATCACCACCGAGCCGATCACCGTGACCGAGCTGCGCACCGCCACCGACATGGCGCTGCCGACCACGCTGCGCAGCAGTTCGCTGTCGGCCGACAGGCGCGAGACCAGCTCGCCGCTGCGGTTGCGGTCATGGAACTGGGCGTCCAGTTCCAGCAGATGCGCGTAGAGCTGCCGGCGCAGGTCGGCGACCACGCGCTCGCCCAGCAGGGAGACGAAATAGAACCGCGCCGCGCTGGCCAGGGCCAGGACCACCGCCACGCCAAACAGGCCCAGGAATGCCTTGTCGATGTTGGCGCCACTGCTGAAGCCGTGGTCGATCATCTGCTTGACCGCGTACGGCAGGCTCAGCGTCGCGGCCGATGCCACCGCCAGGGCCACCAGCCACGACACGAACAGGCCCATGTGCTGGCGCACGAACGGCCACAGCGCCCGCAGGCTGCCGAGCCTGGGCTTGGGTGTGCTGCTGGGTTCGGTCGCGCCGGCGGCGGGGAGGGTGGAAGCCTGGGGAGACGTCATGGGTGTTCCGGCGGAAAAGGAGATGCGATGCGGCGCAGGCATCGACCGCCGCCCACCGCGGAGGTTCCCCTCCTGGGAACCTGCGCGACCATCATCAGCCCGCGGCGGTGGAAACGGCGTCGGCCGGGCCGGAACATCGCACCCGGTCACGGGTGGCGTCGCGGAGATGGTTTTTCAAGGCGTCGGCCTGGTCGGTGGGCAGATGCAGGGTCAGGTGCGCACCGGCCGCATCGAAGGTTTCCTCATGCTTTTCGGCGCTGAAGGCGGCCAGCGCGGCATGGACATGGCCCAGGTCGTCAAAGCTGCAGGCCACCGACAACGCGGCCATGGCCCGTAGCGGCAGGCGCGGCGCCGCGCGCAGGGCGCTGGCGGTGCAGCCGCCATAGGCGCGGACCAGCCCCCCCACGCCCAGCTTGATGCCGCCGTACCAGCGCGTGACCACCACGGCGAGCCGGTCGAAGCCGGCGCCGTCGATGGCCGCCAGGATCGGCCGGCCCGCGCTGCCGCCGGGTTCGCCATCGTCGCTGGAGCGGAACGCTTCACCCACCCGCCAGGCCCAGCAGTTGTGGGTGGCGCCGGGGTCGCCGACAGCGGCGACGAAGGCCATCGCCGCTTCGGCCGACGCGGCCGGGCCGGCCTGGACGATGAAGCGGCTGTGCTTGATCAGGGTTTCCTGCCGCAGCGGGCCGGCCAGCGTGTCGCTCATGGCAGCAGCGGACGCAGGTCCTCGGGGATCGTCATGTCCGGATGCGCCTGCCGGAACGCCTGCAGGCTGGCGCGGGCCAGGCCGCTGTCACCTTCGAACCGGTGCCTGCGGATGTTCTGCAGCCATTGCGCCGGTGGCAGGCGTCGGTCCTGCGCGATCTGGCTGCGCACGGCCGCGGCGGGGCTGCGGGCGACGGCGCGATCGGCGCGCGGCCTGGGGATCTGCGGCGGAATCGCCGGCGAGGCGTCGTTTGCCAAGGTCGCTTCCTTGGCAGACTGACGTTGCGCCATGGCGGCAGGTGCACCTTCCTGGTCTGCGCGTTTGGACTGCGCCGGTTGCGCGCGCGTGGCGGCAGTGGGCCGCGCCTCGAAGGTGTCTGACTCGGCGGCCGCGACCGGCGGCGGTGGCGCGGGCACCGCAAGCGCCTGCACTGGTGCAGGTGGTGCAGATGGTACCGGCGGCGTGTAGGTCTGGACGCGCTGCAACTGCGGGGGCTCGGCCGCGGGGAGGTCAGGGCGCGGCGGTGCGACTTCTTCCACGTGCGGGGCTTGCTCGCGGCGGGCCGCGGGTGCCGGTGCCGGTGCCACCATCCCGGGCGCTGGGGGCGATGCCATCGGTGCGGGTCTGGCCGAGATCTCGGGTGCTGCGGGCGCCGGCGGCAGTGGCCGGGACGGCGCGGGAGCGGCTGGGGCCATCTGATCCTGTGCGGAGACTGACGGTGCGGCGTCTGCGGCCGGCGCCTGGGCCGATTCGTAGACGCGCTGGGTGGTCTGCTGCGGACGCAGCTGCCAGGCGATGGTCACCGCGATCATCAGCGAAGCAGCCACGCCCAATCCCAGCGACCAGCGCCGCGTCGCGCCAGTACGCACCTGGCGCATGGCGCCCGGCGGCGCGATCGCAGACCGAGCAGTGGGGGGCGAAACGGTCACCGGCTGGACGGGCGTCGCTTGGGCATTGGAGGTGTCGACCGCAGCCCGCGCCGCCGCCAGGATGCGCGCGTCCAGCGACGGTCCCGGCTGGTGTGGACCCGGCCCGCGCGCCAGGGCATCGGCCAGGGCACGTTCCTCGGTGCTCAACGGCTCGCGTGGCGTGTTCATGCGCTGATCCCCGCGCGCAGCTTGTCCATCGCATAGCGCAGGCGCGATTTCACCGTCTCGCGGCCGACGCCGGTGATCT
This sequence comes from Pseudoxanthomonas sp., assembly GCA_044235875.1. GTDB lineage: Bacteria > Pseudomonadota > Gammaproteobacteria > Xanthomonadales > Xanthomonadaceae > Pseudoxanthomonas_A. The sequence continues at coordinate 9,543 of JBIIHJ010000014.1, read as the reverse complement.
GGCCGATCTCTTCCAGGCTCAGCTCCTGTTCCAGTCGCAACATCAGGACCTCGCGTTGTTCTTCCGGCAGTGCATCCAGGGCGCGCTGCAGGTCGCGGCGCTGCTCGAACTGCGACAGCTGCCGCTCGGGGTTGTCAGGGTCGGCCAGGCGGGCGGTGCGCGCGTCTGCATCTTCCGGTGCGGCCGGGCGGTGCTTCTGCGCGCGCCAGTGGTCGTTGAGCCGGTTGTGGGCGATCCGGAACAGCCAGGTGGAGAACGCCGCCTCCGGTTGCCAGCCGGCGCGCGCGGCGATCACCCGCTGCCACACATCCTGGAACAGCTCGTCGGCCAGCGCGGTATTGCGCAGCTGCCGCATCAGGAACCGGTACAGCGGACCGCGATGGCGCGCGTAGAGCTGCTCGAACGCGCGCACGTCGCCGGCGGCATAGGCCAGCATCAGGGCGTCATCGGCGGGGCCTGCGGCGTCGTTCACAGGCGCAAGCCTACGTTGTGTGGCGCCGGTCTCAAAGCCGGCACAGGCCGGAGCGCAGCTTGTCGGAGCTGACTTTCCGTGATAACCGGTTACGTATACTGGCTGCTTGGACGAGGTGATCGATGCCATGCGTGTGCAAACGGCCACTTGCCCATTTCGGGGTCGATCCTGCAGTCGCGCCGTTCAGAGCGGGCGCGGATCGATAGCTGTGGCGCGTGGTTGGCGTGCGTGTTGACAGGGGGACACCGAATGGGCCAGACCGTTCCTGCCGCTGAGCAGACCGGTGCCGACGCCGTGGCGAGCAACGCCGTGGCGCAGGTGTTGTGCGGCCTGTTGCCGGACGGTGCCCAGGTGGTGACCTGCTGGCGTGACTGGGCGATCGGTGCCGGTGGCGCGGCCACGTCCGCGGTTTCGCCGGCGCTGCGGCGTCAGGCCGAACAGGCGCTCTGGGACAGCCAGCCGGCAACCTCCAGCGATCCCTCGACGCTGCTGCTGGCCTGGTCCAACAGCGAAGGTAATGCGCGCATGTCGGTGGCCGCCAGCATCACCGCGGCGCTGACGCCGACCCAGGCCCAGGCGTGGCTTTCAGCCGCCCAGGCGCTGGTCGGTGCGACCCTGGAAGCCCAACGCGCGCTGGCCAGGGTGGTGTCGCTGGAAAAATCCAAGCGCCTGCAGCAGGCGCTGTACGAGATCGCCGACGTGGCCAGCGCCGATCTTGAAATGCACGAGATGCTGCGCAGGATCCACGCCGTCGTCGGCACCCTGATGTATGCCGAAAACTGCTACATCGTGCTGTACGACGAAGTGCGCCGCTCGGTGCGCTTCTTGTATTTCGCCGACCTGATCGACCCCTACCAGGCCGATCCGGACCGCGAGTACAGCGAGGAGGAAATGCACAACAGCATGACTGCCGGCCTGCTGCTGCACGGACAACCGCTGCGCGGCCCGTCGGCGGTGGTACGCCAGCGCCTGGGCGTGACGCCGGATGTCAGCCACGGCCCGGACAGCCTGGACTGGCTGGGCGTGCCGATGCGTCGCGACGAGCGCGTCTGCGGCGCGATCGTGGTCCAGAGCTACGACACCCCTGCCAGCTACACCGACGAGGACCGCGCGCTGCTGGCCTACGTGGCCCAGCACATCCTGACCGCGGTGGACCGACGCCATGCCCATGCCGAGCTGGAAGGCCGCATCCAGGAGCGCACCCACGAGCTGCAGCTGGCCAACCGCGAACTGCAGGCCGAGATCATCGAACGCAAGCGCGCCGAGAAGCTCCAGGGCGCGCTGTTCCGCATCACCGACATGGCCAACACCTCGACCACGCTGGAGCATTTCTACTCGGCCGTGCATGGGGTGGTGGACGAGCTGATCGTCGCGCGCAATTTTTATATCGCGCTGCTGGACGACGACGGCCAGACATTGCATTTCCCGTATTCGATCGACGAACGCGATCCGGTGCGCAAGTCGCGCAAGGTCAGCCAGGGCCTGACCGAATACGTGATCGACGCGGCCAGGCCGTTGCTGGCCGACCCGGAGGTGGTGGCCACGCTGACCCGCGAAGGCAGCCTTGTCCAGCATGGCCCGCCGGCGCACAGCTGGCTGGGCGTGCCGCTGCTGCAGGGCGGCGAAACCCGTGGCTGCGTGGTGGTGCAGAGCTATTCGCCCGAGGTGCGCTATACCGCGTACGACCAGAACCTGCTGTCCTTCGTCGCCCACCACATCGGCAGCGGGCTGTCGCGCCAGCGCAGCCGCGAATCGTTGCGAGCCGCGCATCTGGAGCTGGAGCGTCGGGTCGAGGAGCGCACCTTCGAGCTGGCCGAAGCCAATGCCAAGCTGATGGCGCAGATGGGCGAACGCCTGCGCGCCGAGCAGCGCCTGACCTACCAGGCTACCCACGATGCGCTGACCGGGCTCCCCAACCGCGCGTTCCTGCTGGAGAGCCTGGCCACCGCGATCGCGCATGCGCAGTTGGGGCAGGGCGGCGATTTTGCCGTGCTGTTCATGGACCTGGACCGCTTCAAGCTGGTCAACGATTCGATCGGCCATGCCGCCGGTGACGAACTGCTGATCGAGGTCGCCCGCCGCATCACCTCGCAGGTGCGCGATGGCGACCTGGTGGCACGCCTGGGCGGCGACGAGTTTGCGCTGGTGATCCACTACAACGCCGATGCACAGGAAGTGGTGGCGTTCGCCACGCGCCTGCTGGAGGCCTTGAACCAGCCGATGTGGGTCGCCGGCCGGGAGCTGTTTCCCGCGGCCAGCATCGGCATCGCCGCCTGGCATCCGCGCTATCAGGGTGGCGAAGAACTGCTGCGCGACGCCGACGCGGCGATGTACCGGGCCAAGGCCCAGGGTCGCGATCGCAGCGCCGTATTCGACGAGGCCATGCGCGAGGCGGCGATGCGCAGCCTGGACCTGGAAGCCGACCTGCGCCGGGCCATCAACGGCCGCGATTTCAGCCCGTTCTACCAGCCCATCGTGCGCCTGGAAGATGGCAAGGCCATCGGCCACGAGGCGCTGCTGCGCTGGCACCACGAGCGCCGTGGCCTGCTGCTGCCGGCCGAGTTCATCGCGCTGGGCGAGGACAGCGGCCTGATCGAGCAGGTCGACTGGCTGTTGTACGAGCAGGTCGCCCAGCGCATCGCCAGCGGCGTTGAGGGCTACATCTCGGTCAATGTGTCGCCGCGGCACTTCCGCTCGCCCGATTTTGCCGAGCGCATGCTCGCGTTGTTCGACAGCGTCGGCGCCAATCCGGCGCAGCTGCGGGTGGAGATCACCGAGATGGCGCTGCTAGACGATGCGCCGCGCACGCTGCGGATGCTGCAGCTGCTGCGCGACAACGGCGTGCTGGCGCAGTTGGATGATTTCGGCACCGGGTTCTCGGCGCTGTCCTACCTGCATCGGTTCCCGATCTCGGCGTTGAAGATCGATCGCAGCTTCGTCTCCGGCATCTCCAGCGAACACCGTCTGGAGAGTGTCGGCCTGGTCCGCGCGATCCTGGCGCTGGCCAGCACCCTGGGGATCGAGACGATCGCCGAGGGTGTCGAAACGCAGGCGCAGATGCAGGCACTGCAGGCGTTGGGCTGCAGCTATGCGCAAGGCTATTTCCTGGGACGTCCCGGCCCGGTGCTGGGCGAACGGGTGCACTGAGCGGGCGTCACGCCGCCTCGCGCCTGCGGCCCCAAAGGCCCGATGCTTCAGAAGACGATATCGATCCGGGTCGCGCCGGCCCGGGCGTCGGACTGCGTCGTGCTGGCGCGTGCAGGTCCTGCCAAGGGCGGACGGATCGGAACGATGGATGGTGTCGGGGTGCCCGGGGTGCAGCGCACGGCCACCGAGGTGAGGTGATCGATGGTGCAGGCGGAGACGACCTTCAACCGCACCGTCACGCTTGCCTGTTGGGCCTGGTCGGCGTGGGCGCTGGCAGCCGTCAGCACGCCGAGCAGCAGCATGGCGGCGCGGGCCAGCGTGTCCAGGCGGTTGAGGTCGGGCAAGCGGCGCATGGCGTGCTGTGCAAAAGGGCCGGGCGTATGTTAGCGGAACTTTTGTACAGTGATTCTCACTCCCCCCGACGTCCGTTCACCCAGGCAGGCGACATCGTCGTGGCCGCTGGCGCAACGCCCGGTCTCCAGTGCGCGGGCCGGTCTCCCAGCGCCCAACGGCCGAACCGAAGACCGCGCCGGCCCAGGTCAACGTCCTGCAACCGTCGCCTCGTCCGTTCCCTCGACCAGCCGGTGTGCCTGCTCCACCAGGGTCAGGAATTGCGCACGCAGTCCGTCGCGGTCCTCGCCCTTGGCGCCGCGGGCCGCGGCCAGGACCTGGTCCCAGTCCCAGCCGTCGAAGCGACTGCCGCCACGCAGCAGGTCGGCATAGCCGGCCACCGCGCTGGCAAACCGCAGGGTCGGACTGGGCTGCGGCTGCAGCGAGGCCGCCAGGATCGGGGTGTCGATCAGGGCGCTGGTCTGGCGGCCGGGCAGCGTGTAGCGCAGGCGCAGGTCGGCCACTTCGCGGGCGTCGCCGGCGGCGGCTGGCCTGGCGCCGTAGCGCAGCGCCTGCAGGCGCGCAGCTTCAGAGCCGGTCGGGGTCAGTTCGTACAGCGCGGTGACTTCATGACCGGCGCCGATGTCGCCGGCATCGACCTTGTCGTTGGCGAAATCCTCGCGGCGCAGGACGCGGTTTTCGTAGCCGATCAGGCGATACTCGGCGACCGCGGCCGGGTTGAATTCGACCTGGATCTTCACGTCGCGGGCGATGGTCAGCAGCGTGCCCTGCATCTGCTGGACCAGCACCTTGCGCGCTTCGCTGTCCGAGTCGATGTAGGCGTGGTTGCCATCGCCAATGTCGGCCAGGCGCTCGGCCAGGGCGTCGTTGTAGTTGCCCTGGCCGAACCCCAGCGTGGTCAGCGCCACGCCAGCGCTGCGCGCATCGCCGACCAGCGCTTCCAGTGCATCCTGGCTGACCGTGCCGACGTTGAAATCGCCATCGGTGGCCAGGATCACGCGGTTGCTGCCGCCCTTGATGAAGGCCTGCCGCGCCATCGCGTAGGCCAGGCGGATGCCGTCGCCGCCGTTGGTGCTGCCGCCGGCTTCCAGCTGGTCCAGCGCGGCCAGGATCGTGGCGTGCCGGTCGCCCGGGGTCGGCGGCAGGACCAGCCCGGCCGAACCTGCATAGACCACGATCGAAACCCGATCCTGTGCGCGCAGCTGCGGCACCAGCATCGCCAGCGACTGCTTGAGCAGCGGCAGCTTGTCGGGCGCGTTCATCGAGCCGGAGGTATCCAGCAGGAACACCAGGTTGGACGGCGGCAGGTCGCGCTTGGGTAGTTCGTAGCCCTTGATGCCGATCATCAGCAGCTGGCGTTGCGCGTTCCACGGCGCCGGGGCCAGCTCGGTGGTGACGCGGAACGGCGTGTCGGGCGTGGTCGGCGCCGGGTGTTGATAGTCGAAGTAGTTGATGAACTCCTCGGCACGCACCGCATCGGCCGGCGGGCGCTGGCCCTGGCTGACCATGCGCCGCATGTTGCTGTAGCTTCCGGTGTCCACATCGATGGAGAAGGTCGAAACCGGCTGCTCGGCGGTGCGCTGGAGCGGATTGTCGTCCTGGTGGGCATAGCGCTCGGTATTGGCTGGCGCCGGCGCCTGCATCGTGGCCACGCCTGGCGGCGCCAGCGCGTAGGCGTCCATCCCTGCCAATGGCGCAGGCGGTGCGGGCGGTGCAGGGGGCGCAAAGGTCGCAATACGGCGTTCGGTCGTGGACGGTGCGCGCGCGGCCGCGTTGCTGGCCTTGGCGGCCTGCATCCGGTCGACGGCCTGCGCGCCTTCCGGCGGAGGGGGCGCGACGGCCTGCGGCGCGCGCGCGGTCGAACAGGCCGCCAGCACGGCGATGGTGAGCAGGGTCAGGCAGGGGCGAGACAGGTGCGACATGGCGGCAACTCCCGTGATGGACGCGGGCTGTGAACGCATCACCTGCGCAAGTGGGGTCGAAGGGGGCCTGCGTCTTTTTTCAATAGCCGCTCGGCCTGGCCGGCAGCAAGCCCAATGGCGGCCAAATCGCCGTGTGTCGCGGGTGCGCCGGATCGACACCGCGGCGTTAGGCTGCGCCACCTTTCGCGCGGGCAGGCCGCCATGAACACCAAAACCTGGGGTCGATGGACCTTGATCGCGCTGCTCCTGATCCTGGGCACTGGCGCGGCGGTGGCCACGCATCTGCGCGATGGACATCTGGGCAAACCTTTCGGACAGGCGCTGACGTTCAAGCCACAGGGGGCGCTGCGCGGCGTGGCGGTGTTGCTGGGCGATCGCGCCGCGCCAGACACCGATGCCGCGCGGCTGGCCGACACGCTCGCCCGCCAAGGCCTGCTCGTTGCCGTGGTCCCGGCAGGCGATGCCTTGCGCCACCTGGATGGGCGGCATTGCGAACAGGTCGCCAACGATGCCGAGCGCGTGGCCAAGCGGCTGATGCGCTGGGACGGCGTGGCCTCGTATTTCGAACCCGTGCTGGTCGGCGTGGGGCCCGCGGGCAGCGCGCTGGCGCACGCGGCGGTCTCGCATTCGCTCCCGCAGACCGTCGCCGGTGCGGTGCTGATGGACAGCGGCCAGTCGACTGCTGCGCCCGCCTGCTCGATGCGCGTGCCGTCGCCGGAACAGGGTTTCGTGCTGCAGGCCGATCCGCTCGCCAGCGATGCGGTCATCACCTCGCTGGTAATGGCACACCTGCCGCGACCAAGCGCTACCTTCCGGGGGCTGCCGCTGGTGGAACTGCCGGCGCTGGGCAGCCATCGCCTGGTGATCTTCATGTCCGGCGATGGCGGCTGGCGCGCGCTGGATAAAGGCGTCAGCAGCGGTCTGCGTGACCAAGGCACCTCGGTGGTTGGCTGGGACAGCCTGCGTTATTTCTGGTCGCGACGGACGCCGCAGCAGACGGCCAACGATCTGGCCGCCGTGATCGATGCGTACAGCACGCGCTGGCATACCGACGACGTGGAACTGGTCGGCTATTCGTTCGGCGCCGACGCCATGCCGTTCCTCTACAACCGGCTGCCGCCTGCCGCCCGCGCCAAGGTGCGATCACTTTCATTGCTGGGCCTGGGCCACGGCGCGTCGTTCAAGGTGTCGGTCGGCGGTTGGCTGGGCACGCCGTCCTCGGACGACGCACCGGTCGCCCCGGAGCTGGCGTCGATTCCGTCCGGCAAGCTGCTGTGCGTGTTTGGCCAGGACGAGAAAGACACCCTTTGCCCCGGGCTGGCCGTGCGTGGGGTCACGGTGGCGCAGACCAGGGGCGGCCATCATTTCGATGGCGATCTGCCGGCGATGGTCCAGCGTCTTGAGCATCATTTCCAGCGCAATGACCATGCGGGCCCAAACACGGCCTCTGACCAGCTGCCAGCTCGTGGCTGATCGGGAACAGGCGCTTGCAGCGATTGCAGGGAGGGATGCTCTGGCTGTGTCCGTGATGCCGCTATGCGGGGAGCGCGCAAAAACGCTGCGGTGCCTCCGTGACGGCCGCGGCTCGCCGCCATTCCCAACAAAAGCCCTGGTGTCTGCGGCGAAGAGGAGCAGCCTGTGTCCGACGCTGCGCGACGCTGCCATCGGTTCGCGCAGGACCGACGATGGTCACTTCGACGCCAGCCCGATGCGCTCACCGGGCTGATCATCGATCTCGGGCAGGCGCCGGCCGCAGCCGGACTCATGCCTCAGGCGATGCCAACACCTGCACTGTGAGCTGACCATCGCTCAGCCGCGCATGCAGCCGATCGCCGGTGGCGACCTGCGTGGTCGAGCGCACCAGCGTGCCGTCTTCTTTCGATACCAATGCGTAGCCGCGCGAGACGGTGGCCAGCGGGCTGACCGCTTCAAGCGATCGCACCAGGCCGCGCAGGCGCAGCGCGTCGCGCTGCAGCTGGCGCACGACCGCCGCTTGTGGGCGCGGCTGCAGGGCGGTCAGGCGTTCGGCCAGCACGGCCAGACGGCGCTGCGGCGAATGCGCCCGCAGCACACCCATCGCGTGGCGCAGGCGCGCGCTGCGGGCGTCGAGCAGCTGTAGCGATTGCGCCTGCAGGCGGCGCAGGGCGTCTTCGTGGCGTCGGCGCATCAGTTGCAGGCGCGCCTGTGGACTTTGACCCTGCAGCCGCAGCCAGGCGCGATCGCTGCGCTGCATGGCGCGGTCCAGCTGGTGGGTCTGCAGCTGATGCAGGCGCCGTCCCAGGCCGCGCAGGCGCGTGCCCAGGTCCGCCTGCGAAGGCACCAGCAGCTCGGCCGCGGCCGAGGGCGTGGGCGCGCGCAGGTCGGCGGCGAAATCGGACAAGGTGAAGTCGGTCTCGTGGCCCACGGCCGAAACGACCGGCACGGCGCAGTCGGCGATCGCGCGGACCAGGACCTCTTCGTTGAAGGCCCACAGATCCTCGATCGAGCCGCCACCGCGGGTCACCAGCACTGCGTCGTAACGGCCGCTGTCGCCGGCCTTGCGCACCAGCGCGGCGATCTGCGCGGCTGCGGTCGTGCCCTGGACCTGGGTCGGCAGGAGATCGACGTCCAGCAATGGGAAGCGCCGCCCCAGCACGCTGATCACATCGCGCACCGCCGCGCCGCTGGGGGAGGTGATCACCGCCAGCCGCTGCGGGAACGCGGGCAGTGGCCGCTTGCGCTCCGGGTCGAACAACCCTTCGGCCTGCAGCCGTGCCTTGAGCTGCTCGAACGCGCGGCGCAGCGCGCCTTCGCCGGCTTCCTCCATGTGGTCCAGCACCAGCTGATACTCGCCGCGGGCCTCGTACAGCGTGACCCGGCCGCGCGCCAGCACCCGCACGCCCTCGCGCGGGGCGAACTTCAGCCAGGTGCTCTTGGGCTTGAACATGGCGCAGCGGATCTGCGCGCGCGCGTCCTTGAGGGTGAAGTACAGGTGCCCGGAGGCCGGGCGGGTGACGTTGCCCAGTTCGGCCTCGACCCAGATCGCCGGGAAGCTGCCTTCCAGCAGGTCGCGGGCCAGGGTGTTGAGCTGGGTCGGGGTGAGGATGTCGCGTGCTGGCAGTTCCATCGCACCACGTTACCGCATGGTGCAAGCCCGGTTTTCGGGACAGCGCGACGCCCGCCATGACCGTTTATCGGTCGACTCCAGGTGCCTTGCCTCCCCGCTGCATTCACCTCCGCGCCAGCGTAGGCACCTTCAGGACGCAGGCAGCGCTGGAGACACGGGGCTGCCGGAGCACGGGCCTGCGTCCTGTGTGCTTGCGGCTGGCGTGGCGACGGCGACCGTAAAGCAAGGGCGCCGAAAGGCTGTAGGTCTCCGCGCCAGGTCTACCGGGGGGCGCCTGGACGGAGATTTTTGATCCGCAGCGTTCGTTCATCCTGGTCGCCTCGCGGTCACCGGCGCCCGCTAAAATGGCGCCCATGAATGCCATTCCCACCCCGTTGCCCCTCCCCGAACACACGCCCGTGGCCGCCGGCGGCCAGCCCCGCCGCATCACGCATGGGGTGAAGGTCGGCAAGGTCCTGCTGGGCGGTGGCGCGCCGGTGGTGGTGCAGTCCATGACCAACACCGACACCGCCGACATCGCCGGCAGCGTCACGCAGGTCGCCGAC
>JBIIHJ010000173.1:0-7956 GCA_044235875.1 Pseudoxanthomonas sp. | reverse complement strand
CGGCATCGGGACCATGCGCGCGGCGCAGGCCGGCCAGGGTGCGTTCGCGCACCTCGGCCAACGACATCGGCGCCTGCGGCGCCTGGCCCTGGGCAACCTGCAGCTGCAGGGTCTGCAACGTGCTGATGAGTTTGCCGGTCGGCAGGGGGTTGCCGGCCGCGGCACCGGCGTCGTTGGACGCGGCCTGGCCAGGCATCGGTCCGGTGCCCGCGCCAGTGCCGCTGGCCTCGCCCGCCGGGGAATGGCCGGCAGCGGCCTGGCTGCCGCCATCCGGGTTCCCGGTACTGGCGGTCCCTGCGCCCGCCAACCACGCCGGCATGCGCGCATCGGCGTGCACCGGTGCGGTGGCGCCAGCGCGGGCATGGCCTGCCGACAGCAGGCGCTGCAGTGAGGCGAAGGTCGACACCGCTTCCTGCGGTCGTCCGGCGCCCGGCGGCCGCGCCCAACTGGGCGTGTCGTCCTGCGCGGCCGCTGCGGGCCGGGCGGTGGGGGGCGGGACCGTGGCGACTTCCGGCAACTGCGTGTCGCGGGTGACCGGGACCCGTCCGGATGGCGTGCGCGCACGCTGTGGGGCGAATACCAGGCCCGGCAGCACGCCCTGCTGGTCAAGCAACTGACCGATGTCTTCCAGCAGGTCGCCATAGCTGGCCATGCCCTGCTGCTCGAACAGCCGATACAGCTGCAGCTGGGTCGGCAGGTCCACTTCCAGTTCGCTGGCGGCCAGGCGCAGGGCGCGGCACAGCGACTGCGGCGAAAGCGGCTGCTGGACCTCTTCCAGCGCCGGGCTGCCGGCAAGGACGCCCAAGCGCTGCGACAGCAGGTGCAGTGCCTCGTGGTGTCGGTTTTCGTGGCGGCGCGCGATTTCCTGCAGGACGATGTCCTGGTCGATGTCGTCGTCGGCGACCAGGGTCAGCATCGACGGGACGTCGGGGGTTTCCTCGGCCGCTGCGCGCGGCGTGCGCAGGTTGGCCAGCTCGCTTTCCAGTGCCGCGGACATGCGCGGCAGCAGGCGTGCGCGATGGGCGCGCAGGTGCTGCAGGTTGCTCATGTGCATGCCTTGCAGCTCGTTGCTGCGGGCACGCTCGGCCTGGGAGAACATCTCCTGTTCCAGCACGCCGATCGTGGCATCCAGGCGCGCGGCCAGATGCGGCTGCAACCGGGCCAACAGCGCGTCCAGGATGCGGCGGACACGCGGCGGCAACGACGACGCGGCCAGCGTATCGAGGTTGGCGTGGATGGGTGAAGCAGCCCCTGAAGCAGCCATCAGATTCCGTTTAGGCCTTGCGCTCTGCCGCGAATTTTTAACACACCTGTCAACAGCCCCGTGCTCGTCGGTCGCGTGGTAGCGCTTTCAGGCGTCCAGAAACAGTTCCATGACGTCATTGGCAAAACGCAGTCCCAGTGCGGTGGGGGTCACGTGGGTCTGGCTGACGTCCAGCCAACCGCGCGCCACCGCCTGCGCCAGGGGCGAAGCGATCTGCGCGGCTGGCAGCCCGGTGCGCACCTGGAAATCGCGCAGGGCAAAGCCCTCGCGCAGGCGCAGCAGGTTGAGCATGTATTCGAACGGGCGCCGCGCCGGGTCGATCCACTCATCGCCGCCGATACTGGACGCGGTGCCGGCGCTGGCCAGGTAGCTGGTGGGGTGCTTGGTCTTCCAGCGGCGCAGGATGGTCTGCTCGCCGCCGGAGGTGATCTTGCCGTGCGCCCCCGCGCCCAGGCCCAGGTAATCGCCGTAGCGCCAGTAGCCCAGGTTGTGCGCGCACTGCCGCCCAGGCCTGGCATAGGCACTGACTTCGTAATGGCCGTAGCCGGCTTGCGCCAGGCTTGCCTGGCAGGCTTCCTGGATGTCCCAGGCGCCGTCCTGGTCCGGGATGCCCTTGGGCGGGCGCGCGAAGAACACCGTGTTGGGTTCCAGGGTGAGCTGGTAGTGCGAAATGTGCGCCGGCTGCAGAGCGAAGGCGCGCTCCAGGTCGGCCAGCGCCATGTCCAGGTCCTGGCCGGGCAGGGCGTACATCAGGTCCAGGTTGAGATTGTCGAAGCCGGCGTCCTGGGCCAGCTTCACCGCGGTATCCGCCTGGGCGCTGTCGTGGATGCGACCCAGGCGCCTGAGGCAACCATCATCGAAACTCTGGATGCCAAAGCTCAGCCGGTTCACGCCCGCCGCGCGGTACGCGTCGAAACGCCCGTGCTCGGCCGTGCCCGGATTGGTTTCCAGGGTGATCTCGCACTCAGGCACAAAGCGCAGCCGCGCGCTGGCGGCCTGCAGGAAACGGTCGATCTGTTCGGCCGGGAACAGGCTCGGCGTCCCGCCACCGAAAAACACACTGTGCACGCTGCGGCCCCACACCAGCGGCAGGTCCTGTTCCAGGTCGCGGATCAGCGCATCGACATAGCCATCGAAAGGCAGCGGCCCCTTGCCTTCATGCGAGTTGAAGTCGCAGTACGGGCACTTGCGCACGCACCAGGGCAGGTGCACGTACAGCGACAGCGGCGGGGGGATCAGCTGCACGTTGGCCGAGGGCTGCGCCGCGTGCGGCAGATCGACCGACCAGGCAGGTCCGGGCAGATCGTCTGTGGGATGGGAAGGGGGCGCCATGGAGGGCATCAGGATGCGAGCCGGGCCAGCGGCTCAGGCGTGCGCGAACAGCGCAGTCAGCTGTTGGTTGAGCACGTCCAGCGCGCGGGCGCGATGGCTCAGGCGGTTCTTCAGTGCGGCATCCATCTCGGCCGCGGTCAGGCCGTGGTCCGGATCCAGGAACAGCGGGTTGTAGCCAAAGCCGCCGTTGCCGCGCAGCTCACGGATCACTTCGCCTTCCCACACTCCTTCGGCAATCAGCGGCTGCGGATCTTCCGGATGGCGCAGCAGCACGATCACCGCGTAGAAGCGCGCGCGGCGCTGGCCGTCGGGCACCTGCTGCATCGCGTCGAGCAGCTTGGCGTTGTTGGCCGCATCGCTGGTGGGCGTGCCGGCGTAGCGCGCGCTGTACAGCCCGGGTGCGCCGCCCAAGGCATCCACGATCAGGCCCGAATCGTCGGCCAGTGCCGGCAGCCCGGTCATCGCGCAAGCGTGACGCGCCTTGATCAGTGCGTTCTCGACGAAGGTCAGGCCGGTCTCCGGCACGTCTTGGACGCCGAGGGCTTTCTGCGGCACGATCTCGTAAGGCAGGTGCGCCAGCATCGCGCTGAATTCAGCCAGTTTGCCGGCGTTGCCACTGGCCAGGACAAGACGTTTCATCACTTGGACTCCAACAGGTCCCACCGGTTGCCGTAGGCATCGCCGAACACCGCGACGGTGGCATAGGCCTCATGGCGCGGCGCTTCGAGGAAACGCACGCCACGTGCGCGCATCGCGGCGAAGTCGCGTTCGAAATCATCGGTCTGCAGGAAGAAGCCCACGCGCCCGCCGGTCTGGTCGCCGATGCGTGCGCGCTGGGCGTCATCGCTGGCGCGGGCCAGCAGCAATGCGGTCGCATCGTCCGCATGCGGGGCCACGCGGACCCAGCGCTTGCCGCCGCCCAGGTCCGTGTCTTCCAGCAGGGCAAACCCCAGGTCGCCGGTGTAGTGGGCGATGGCGCGGTCATAGTCGTCGACCACGACCGTCACCAGGGCAAGCGTGCGCTTCATCGCCTGCGTGCTCAGCCGGCCAGCGCGTCGCGCTGGGCCTGCACGAGCTGGTCGATGCCTGCCTGGGCCAGGGCGAGCAGCGCGTCCATTTCCTCGCGGCGGAAGGCGTGGCCCTCGGCCGTGCCCTGGACCTCGATGAAGCCGCCGCCGTCGTTCATGACCACGTTCATGTCGGTGTCGCAGTCGCTGTCTTCGGCATAGTCCAGGTCCAGCACCGGCACGCCCTTGTAGATGCCCACCGACACGGCGGCGATCGCGCCGAAGATCGGATCGCGCTTGATCTCGCGGCGCGCCTTCAGCCCGTTGATCGCATCGGCCAGCGCCACGTAGGCGCCGGTGATGGCGGCAGTGCGGGTGCCGCCATCGGCCTGCAGCACGTCGCAGTCCAGGGTGATGGTGCGTTCGCCCAGCGCGCCGCGGTCCACGCAGGCGCGCAGGGAGCGGCCGATCAGGCGCTGGATCTCCAGGGTGCGTCCGCCCTGCTTGCCGCGTGCGGCCTCGCGGTCGCTGCGGGTGTGGGTGGAGCGGGGCAGCATGCCGTATTCGGCCGTCACCCAGCCCTCGCCCTTGCCGCGCAGGAAGCCCGGCACGCGGTTCTCCACGCTGGCCGTGCACAGCACGCGGGTCTCGCCGAAGGACACCAGCACCGAGCCCTCCGCATGCTTGGTGAAGCCGCGCTGGATCGACACGGGACGTAGCTGGTCGGCAGCGCGACCGCTGGGACGGGAAAAGGTCATGAAGGATCGCTTGAAAGAAGTGGGGCGCGCCGGCCTGAGGTGCCGGTCCGCGAGGCGCGCTAGGGTACCATCCACGCCCCTTTTCCCTCGGAAGCCGCCCGCCGTGATCCGCAGCATGACCGCCTACGCCACCGTCGAGCGCCCGATTGAAGGTGGCTCGCTCAGCGCCGAACTGCGCGCGGTCAACCATCGCTTCCTCGAGCTGGGCCTGCGCCTGCCTGATGAGCTGCGCGCCCTGGAGCCGGCCTTGCGCGAGCGCGTCTCGGCACGCATCGGCCGCGGCAAGCTGGATCTGGTGCTGCGCCTGCGCGCGGCCGAAGGCGAGGGCGGCCTGCACTTGAACCCGGTGATGGTGGATGAACTGGCCAAGGTCAACCTGGGGCTGACCTCGCGCTTCCCGGGCCTGCGCACCAGCCTGACCGAACTGCTGCAGTTTCCCGGCGTGCTGCGCAGCCGCGACATCGATCCGGAGGTCCTGCAGCCCGAGGCACTGGTGTTGCTGGACGCGCTGCTGGACCAGTTCGTCGCCGCCCGTGAGCGCGAGGGCAGCAAGCTGGCCGAAGCCATCGCCGAGCGCGTGGACGGGATCGAGGCCCGCGCGGCCGAGGCGCGCGAGCTGATCCCGGCCATCCGCACCGGCCAGCGCCAGAAGCTGGAAGCGCGCCTGGCCGACCTGGCCCAGCCGGCCGATCCGGGCCGCCTGGAGCAGGAACTGGTGCTGTCGCTGCAGAAGCTGGACGTGGACGAGGAACTGGATCGCCTGGGCAGCCACATCAAGGAAATCCGCCGCGTGCTCAAGCAGGACGCGGCCGTGGGCCGGCGCCTGGATTTCCTGCTGCAGGAATTCAACCGCGAGGCCAACACCCTGGGCTCCAAGTCGGTGGACGTGCGCACCACCAATATCGCGGTGGAGCTGAAGGTGCTGATCGACCAGATCCGCGAGCAGGTCCAGAACCTGGAGTGACGCGCTCGGCCGGCGGCTGGCGCCCCGGCGCGGCTTTGTTAGACTTGCCCGCCTTTTTCCGCAACCGCCGCTGACCCGGCGATGCCAAGGCCACCACACGCCATGCGCGGCACCCTCTATATCGTCGCGGCCCCTTCGGGCGCCGGAAAAAGCAGCATCGTCAACGCCACGCTGGCGCGCGATCCGCGCATCAGCCTGTCGATCTCGTTCACCTCGCGCGCCGCGCGCCCGGGTGAGCGCCACGCCCAGCACTATCACTTCGTCAGCGCGGACCAGTTCCAGTCGATGATCGATGCCGGTGATTTCTTCGAGTACGCGCGCGTGCACGGCGACTGGAAGGGCAGTGCACGCCAGTCGGTGGAGCCGCAGCTGGCCGCCGGCCAGGACGTGCTGCTGGAGATCGACTGGCAGGGCGCGCGCCAGGTGCGTGAGAAGGTGCCCGATGCGGTCAGCGTATTCATCCTGCCGCCTTCGCGCGATGCCCTGGAGCAGCGTATGCGCAAGCGGGGCCAGGACACCGAGGACGTCATCGCCCAGCGCCTGTCGGCCGCGCGCGAGGAAATGTCGCACTACGGCGAATTTGACTACGTGATCGTCAATGAGGTGTTCGACACCGCCGTGGACGAGATGTGCGCGATCTTCACCGCCAGCCGCCTGCGTCGCGAACAGCAGCAGGCCGAGCACGGTGCCTTGATCGACGCGTTGCTGGCGGATTGAGCAGCCCCGCGGCGCACGGAGTGAACGTCCTGTTCGTCTGCAGCCAGAACCGGCTGCGTAGCCCGACCGCCGAACAGGTATTTGCCAACTGGCCTGGGATCGAGGTCTCGTCTGCGGGACTCAACCACGACGCGGAAAAACCGTTGACGCCCGAGCTGCTGGCTTGGGCTGATCTCGTGCTTGTGATGGAGAAGGCCCAGCGTTCGCGCCTGTCGCAGAAATTCCGCAAGTACCTAGACGGCGTGCGCGTGGCCTGTCTGGACATCCCGGACGACTACGACTTCATGGATCCGATGCTGGTCAGCCTGTTGCAGGTGCGGGTGCCGCGTTACCTCCCGCGGCGTTGAGTCCCCGAGTTCAAGGTCGATTTCTGGCTTAACCAGTTGATTTTCAAAGGACGCATTGCAAATCCAAGGCCCGGCCCCTAGAATCGCCGGTCCCTTTCCGCTAGTCGCGCGGCCCACCTTGCCGGTGGCAGTCCGCCTGGAGCCCACATGGCCCGCATCACCGTAGAAGATTGCCTGAAAGTCGTCGACAACCGTTTCGAGCTGGTGATGATGGCCGCCAAGCGCGCCCGCCAGCTGGCCAACGGCGTCGAGCCGACCATCGAGAACGATTCGGACGACAAGCCGACCGTGCTGGCGCTGCGCGAAATCGCCGCACGCACCATCGACAACGAGATGATCGATCGCGTCGAGAAGGCCGAGCGCGAGCGCGCCGAGCGTGAAGCGCTGGAGTGGGCCGCCGCCGAAGTGGTCGCCGACGACGACATGTCCAAGGGCGACGACTGATCGCACGCCGATCAGCCTGAATGCCTGGCCCGACGGCCCGCCTTGTGCGGGCCGTCGGCGTTTGCGGCCTCGCAGGTTGGGTGGCCACGCGCCCATGGCCGTGGTTTCTGCCGTCGCCAGCTGCATGCACCATCACGAACGTCCGATTTCCCGCACATGGTGCATTGCCGCGATGGCGCCGCTGGCATAGGCTTCCGCAATGACTCCCGGGCGTTCCAGCAAGGCCATCCGACCCCAGCTGCCAGAAGACGACGACGTACCCGAGTACGTCCGCCGCTTCCAGGCCGCTGCCAGTTACCTGCCCGATGACCAGCTGCCACTGCTGCGCCGCGCCTGGGAAGTGGGCGCGGCCGCGCATGAGGGCCAGACCCGCAAGTCGGGCGAGCCCTACATCACCCATCCGGTGGCGGTGGCCCAGGTGCTGGCCGAATTGGGCATGGATGTGGAGACGCTGATCGCGGCGGTCCTGCACGACACCATCGAAGACACGCCGCTGACCCGCGAGGAGATCGCCGCCGCGTTCGGCGAGGCCGTCGCCGAGCTGGTCGATGGGGTCACCAAGCTGGACAAGCTGAAGTTCCGCGATCGCAAGGAAGCGGCGGCCGAGTCGTTCCGCAAGATGCTGCTGGCCATGTCGCGCGACCTGCGCGTGATCATGATCAAGCTGGCCGATCGCCTGCACAACATGCGCACCCTGGGCGCGCAGAGTGCCGAGGCGCGCCACCGCATCGCCCGCGAGACGCTGGATATCTACGCGCCAATCGCCCAGCGCCTGGGCATGAGCCTGGTCAAGTCCGAGCTGCAGGACCTGAGCTTCGCGGCGATGTATCCGTGGCGCCACGCGATCATCCGCAAGCACATCCAGAGCCAGCCGGTGATGCGGCGCGAGGCGCTGGCCCAGATCGAGACCGACCTTGCCCAGCGCATGGCGCGCGAAGGCATCGCCAGCCGCCTGGTGAGCCGAGTCAAGACTGCCTGGAGCATCTACACCAAGATGCGCAGCGAGGGCAAAAGCTTCGACCAGGTGATGGACGTGTTCGGCTTCCGCGTCGTGGTCGCCTCGGTGCCTGATGCCTACCATGCGCTGGGCGCGGCGCACGCGCAGTACAAGCCGCTGGACGGG
>JBIIHJ010000172.1:0-8010 GCA_044235875.1 Pseudoxanthomonas sp. | reverse complement strand
GATCGGGCGCTGGCCGTACTGCTCAAGCGACTGCTGCACTTCCTGCGCGGTCTCGTGCAGGTGCAGGTGCACCGGCACGTCGAGCTGGTCGGACAGCATCCGCACGCGTTCGAAGTTGGCGTCGTTGACCGTATACGGCGCATGCGGCGCGAACGCGGTGGCGATCAGCGGATCGTCGCGCCACTGGTCATGCACTTCGCCGGCGCGGTCGAAGTATTCGTCGTCGCTGCTGGCCCAGGCGGTCGGGAAATCGATCACCGGCAGCCCGATGCGCGCGCGGAAGCCGTGGTGCTTGTAGGTGGCTGCCTGCACGTCGGGAAAGAAGTAGTTCTCGTTGACGCAGGTGGTGCCGCCCCGCAGCATCTCGGCGATCGCCAGGGTGATGCCGTCGGCGATGAACTCCGGCCCCATCACCGCGCCTTCCACCGGCCAGATGTGCTCCTGCAGCCAGACCTTGAGCGGCAGGTCGTCGGCGATGCCGCGCAGCAGCGTCATCGGATTATGGGTATGGGCGTTGACCAGGCCGGGAATCAGCGCGGCTTCGGGCCGCTGCACGGTCTGCTTGGGCGCGAACCGCGCACGGGCCTGCGCGATCGGCAGGATGGCCACGATCGCGCCGTCGCGCACCGCCACGGCATGCTGTTCCAGCACCACCGCGTGCGGCTCCACGGGCACCACGAAACCCGCTTCGATCAGCAGGTCACAGGACTCGGGGGCGCCGTTGGATTCGCTCATGGGATTTGCCTGGTTTTGCTTCCCGAACGAGTCCGCTACGGGAAACAGGTTGTCTTAGATCGCCGCGATCTTCGGGCCGTCATCCCCGCGTAGGCTGGGATCCAGGGACGTTGGCCTTTTGGCCTGCTGTTGGACTTCCGAAAAGCAACCGGCAAAAGCAGGAACAAAGGCACTGGATCCCCGCCTGCGCGGGGATGACGCTGCAGCAAAGGCGTGCGCCTGGCGCACGCGCCGCTGCGTCATTTGACGCGTGCGGAGTATTCGCCCGAACGCGTATCGACGCGGATGATTTCATCCTGATTGACGAACAACGGCACGCGCACGACCGCGCCGGTTTCCAGCGTGGCTGGCTTGCCGCCACCACCGGAGGTGTCGCCGCGCACGCCCGGATCGGTCTCGGTGATCTTGAGCTCGACGAAGTTCGGCGGCTGGACCCAGATCGCCGAGCCGTTCCACAGGGTCACGATGCAAGCTTCCTCGCCCTTGAGCCACTTCTCGGCGCCGCCCAGACCGGCCTTGTCGGCCTGGATCTGCTCGAACGATTCGGGGTCCATGAAATGCCAGTACTCGCCGTCGCTGTACATGAAATTCATGTCGGTATCGACCACGTCGGCGGCCTCGACCGAGTCGGTGGCCTTCATGGTCAGCTCGACCACGCGGCCGGACCGGATGAAGCGGTACTTCATGCGGGTGAAGGCCTGGCCCTTGCCCGGCTTCACGTACTCGGTGTCCGTGATGACAGCGGGCTCGTTGTTGATCAGGATCTTCATCCCGTTCTTGACGTCGTTCATGCCGTAACTGGCCATGGGCAAAACTCCTCGGGTAAGGCAAACCCGCCGCGTGTGGCGACCGGCCCGATACAATAGGGAAGCCCGCCGTGACCGCCGGGCGCTTGTCTTCTTGAGCCGCCATGATACCTGCAGCACACGCCTCCAGACAGCCGGTCCCGGCAACCTCCGCCCCTGCACCCGCCCCACTGCAGCCCACTGGCTGGCAGCAGGCGTTGCGCCAGGCCGTGCGCGACCCGGCCGAGCTGCTCCAGTTACTGGGACTGGATGCGGCCGCGCTGGCCCTGTCGCCGCAGGCCGCCGCGCAGTTCCCGCTACTGGTGCCGCGCGGCTTCGTCGGCCGCATGCGCCACGGCGACCCGCACGATCCACTGCTGCGCCAGGTACTGCCCCTGGACGATGAGATGCGCGTGCTGCCCGGTTTCGGCCTGGACGCGGTCGGCGATGCCGCTGCGCGCTCGGCCACCGGCGTCATCCAGAAATACGATGGGCGCGCCCTGCTGGTCTCCACCGGCAGCTGCGCGATCCACTGCCGCTACTGCTTCCGCCGGCACTTTCCCTATGGCGAGGAGACCGCCGCGCGCGGGCATTGGGCACAAGCGGTGGCGCGGATCCGCGCCGACACCTCGATCGATGAGGTCATCCTGTCCGGCGGCGACCCCTTGTCGCTGTCGACGGCCAAGCTGGCCGAACTGACCGACGCGCTGGTCGATGTGCCGCACCTCAAGCGCCTGCGCATCCACAGCCGCCTGCCCGTGGTCCTGCCCGAGCGGGTGGATGCGCCGCTGCTGGCCTGGCTGGCCGCCCTGCCCTGGCCGGTGGCCTTCGTGCTGCATGCCAACCATGCCAACGAGTTCGATGCCCAGGTCGACGCGGCGCTGGCGGCATTGCGTGGCAGCGGAGCGACCCTGCTCAACCAGGCCGTGCTGCTGCGCGGCATCAATGACAGCGTCCAGGCCCTGGCCGCGCTGTCCGAGCGTGGCTTTGCCGCCGGCGTGCTGCCGTATTACCTGCACCAGTTGGACCGGGTCCAGGGCGTGGCCCATTTCGAGGTCAGCGACACCCAGGCGCTGTCGCTGCACGCGCAGCTGGCCGCGCGCCTGTCCGGCTACCTGGTGCCCCGGCTGGTCCGCGAGATCCCCGGCGATACGGGCAAGCGCGCCCTCTAGCCACACGGCGCGCACTTGGACCGCGGTCCATCGACGGGATGGACGCTCGGGCGGGCTTCCTGTATTAAACGGCGTCCCCCGTCAGAACCCGCGCAATGCAGATCGGTAAAGACACCCCCGTCCGACTGATGATCGTCGACGACAGCGGAGAGGCGGCGGAGGCCGTGGTCAGCACGTTCCGCAACGATGGCATTGCGGTGCGCCCGCTGCGCCCGCTCACGCCCGAAGAACTGGCCCAGCAGCTGGCGACCCAGCCGGTGGACCTGATCCTGGCCGCCAAGATCGCCCGCGCCGTGCCGATGGAAGCGGTGCTGTCCACGGTCGCGGCCAGCGGCAAGGACATCCCGATCATCGTGATGATCGATGCCCCCGGCGATGCCTCGGTGCTCGATGACCTGGTCCATGGTGCGCGCGCCGTTGCCCTGCGCACCCGCCCCGATCATCTGCTCAGCGTGCTGCGCACCGAATGGGAAGACCTCGAGGCCCGCCGCGGCCTGCGCCGTCTGGAGGCGCAGCTGCGCGAGACCGAGCGCCGCTGCGATGCGCTGATCGCTTCCTCGCGCGATCCGATCGCCTACGTGCACGAAGGCATGCACATCCGTGCCAACGACGCCTACCTGGACATGTTCGGCTTCGAGTCCTTCGAGGATGTGGAAGGCCTGTCGCTGCTGGACATGATCGCCCCCAAGGACGTGGAGGATTTCAAGCAGCTGCTCAAGCGCCTGGGCAAGGGTGAAGCCCCGCCGGCGCGCTACGCCTGCGAGGCCCGCACCCAGGAAGGCGAAGGCTTTCCGGCGGTGATGGAATTTGCCACCGCCACCTACGAAGGCGAGGCCTGCGTGCAGGTCGTGTTCCGCCGCCGCGAACTGGATACCGAGCTGGCCCGCGAGGTCGAGGACCTGCGTCAGCGCGACATGGTCACCGGCCTGCTCAACCGCCCGACCTTCCTGCATGCGCTGGAAGACGCGGTGGCCGAAGTCGGCCTTGGCGAGGATGCACAGTACGGCCTGCTGCTGGTCGAACCGGACCACTACGCGCGCCTGCTGCCGGACATCGGCCTGGATTCGGCTGATGCCTTGATCGCGGCGATGGCCGCCAAGTTCGCCAGCGTGCTGGACCCGGACATGGTCTCGGCGCGCTTCACCGAGCATGGTTTTGCCGTGCTGTGCCGCTGCAGCCATGTGCGTACCGCCGAGCTGGCCGAGGCGCTGCGCGCGGCCTTCGCCTCGCATGTGTTCGAGATCGGCAGCCGTTCGGTCACCGCCACGCTCAGCATCGGCGGCGTGCAGATCGGCGAGAAAATCGCCAGCGTCGGCCAGGTCCTGGGCCGGGCCAGCGAAAACCTGCAGTCGGCCGCCAACCTGGGCGGCAACAGCGTGCAGATCTTCGACCCGGCCGCCGTGGACCGGGCTGAGGAAGAACGCATCGAGCGCATCCTGGGTTTTGTGCGCCACGCGTTGTCCGACGACGGCTTCCTGCTGCACTACCAGCCGATCATCCCGTTGCTGGGCGAGCCGGGCGATTTCTACGAAGTCTTCCTGCGGCTGGAAACCAGCGGTGGCGAAAAGATCAAACCGGTGACCTTCCTGGCCATTGCCGAGGAAGCCGGCCTGCTGGACGACATCGACCGCTGGGTCATCGCCAAGGCCATCGCGGTCCTGGGCGAACGCGAGCGCGCCGGCCACCCGGCGCGCATGCTGGTCAAGGTCAGCCAGGCCTCGTTCGGCGATCCGCGCCTGATCGAGGTGATCGCGCGCGAGCTGTCGGCCCACGGCGTGCCCGGCGAACGGCTGTGGCTGGAAACCACCGAGGCCAAGGTCTTCACCCACCTGCGCAGCGCCCAGGATTTCCTGGAAGCGGCGACCAAGCTGGGCTGCAAGGTCGGCCTGGAGCAGTTCGGCACCGGCCTGGATTCGTTCCAGCTGCTGGCCCACTTCACCCCGGCCTTCCTCAAGCTGGATCGCAGCTTCAGCCAGGACCAGGCCCGCGCCACCGAAGGCCAGGACAAGATCCGCGAGATCACCGCGCGGGCGCAGCGCGACGGCATGATCACCATCGCCGAACACATCCAGGACCCGGCGACCATGTCACTGCTGTTCGGTGCCGGACTTGACTACGTGGAAGGCTTCTTCATCGGCCAGGCCACGGCGGACATGAGCTTCGACTTCAACGCCTGATCCACCACAGCGTTCCTACAGTCACTGCATGAAAAAGCCCGCCTGATCGGCGGGCTTTTTTTCCTGGGGGCCGGGCGTTACATCACCGTGCCGGTGCTCTGCTGCGCCGCACGCAGTGCGGCGATGCGTTCGGTCAGCGGCGGATGGCTCAGGAACAGCTTCTTCAGGCCGTGGCCCACGCCACCGGCGATGCCGAAGGCTTCGACCTGCGCCGGCAGGGTGCTGGTGCTGTGGTTGGCCTGCAGGCGCTCCAGTGCGGCAATCATCTTGTGGCGGCTGGCCAGCGTGGCACCACCGTGGTCGGCGCGGAACTCCCGACGACGCGAGAACCACATCGCGATCATGGTGGCGAACAGGCCCAGCACCATCTCCAACCCGAACACGATCACGTAATAGGCGATGCCGCGGCTGTTGCCCTCGCGGTTGCCCGACAGGTAGCTGTCGATGACGCCGCCGATCACACGCGCCAGCACGATCACGAAGGTGTTCAGCACGCCCTGCAGCAGGGCCATGGTGATCATGTCGCCGTTGGCGACATGGCTGACTTCGTGGCCGAGCACTGCTTCGGCCTCGTCGCGGCTCATCTGCTGCAGCAGGCCGGTGGACACGGCAACCAGCGCGTTGTTGCGGCTGGCACCGGTGGCGAACGCGTTGATTTCCGGCGCCTCGTACACGGCGACCTCGGGCATGCCGATGCCGGCGGCCTGGGCCTGGCGGCGCACGGTCTGCACCAGCCACTGCTCGGCCTCGTTGCGCGGGGTTTCGATGACCATGGCGCCGGTGGTGCGCTTGGCCATCCACTTGGACATCAGCAACGAGATGATCGAGCCACCAAAGCCGAACAGCGCCGCCATGATCAACAGGCCGGCCATGCTGGCCGAATTGACGCCAAACAGGGACATCACAATGCTGGCCAAGGCCAGGACGGCCAAGTTGGTCAGCATGAAGAGCGCGATGCGGGTAAACACGGTGAACTCCGGAAAAGATGGGGGGAACCTGCAGCGAATCTTGTGGACGACCCCGGATGACTTCAAGCTGCAAGCTGACCGCGCGTTCAGCCGCTCCTGCCAGTTTTCCACCACGCTTATCCCATGTCCCCATCGTCTTACCGCGGCCGTTTCGCCCCCTCGCCGACCGGCCTGTTGCACGACGGATCGCTGCTGGCGGCCTTGGGCAGCTGGCTGCTGGCGCATCACGCGCGGGGTCAATGGCTGGTGCGCGTGGAGGACCTGGATCCACCACGCGAGGTCGAGGGCGCAGCACGCGCGCAGCTGGAAATGCTGGAAATCCTGGGTTTGCGCAGCGATGCGCCGATCGTCTGGCAGCACACGCGACACGCCGCGTACGAGGCCGCGTTGAACCAGCTCCTGGAGGCTGGACTGGCCTTCGCATGTCACTGCAGCCGCAGCGATCTTGCCGCTACCGGCGGCATTCACCATCGCTGTGTCGCGCGTGAAAAACGTGCCGAATTCGCCGTCCGCCTGCGAGTGGGCGGTGACAGCATTGTCACCTTCCAGGATGGCCTGCAGGGCAGGCAACGGCAGGATGTGCACGCGGACGTGGGCGATTTCGTCCTGCGCCGCGCCGACGGCTGTTGGGCCTATCAGCTGGCGGTGGTCGTGGACGATGCCGATCAGGGCATTACCGATGTCGTCCGCGGCGCCGACCTGCTCGATTCCACCCCGCGCCAGATTCTGCTGCAGCGCGCGTTGGGGCTGCCGACGCCGCGTTACTTGCACCTGCCCGTGCTGGTTGATGCGCAGGGTCACAAGCTTTCCAAGTCGGAAGGCACCGCGCCGCTCGACGCGCCCCATGCCCTGGCCCACCTGATCGCCACTTGGTCGATCCTTGGGCAGTCGCCGGCGCCACTCGAAGGCGTCGCATCGATAACGCAGGCGCTGCAGGTCGCACTGCAGCACTTCGATACGTCGAAACTACCCGCGCAACCGCAGGTTTACGCTGCGCCGCACAACAGGGTTGTGGCCGGCGCTGACTAGAATTCACCCGACTTTTACGCCTTCTACTGCGATTCCCCACATGACTTCCCGCGTTGCACTCGTCACCGGTGGCACCGGTGGTATCGGCACGGCCATCTGCCGCAAGCTGGCCACCCTCGGACATCGCGTTGCCACCAACTACCGCGATCACGCTCGCGCCGTCGTCTGGCAGCAGCAGATGCGCGCCGAAGGCCTGGAGATCCTGCTGGTGCCCGGCGATGTGTGCTTCGCCGACCAGGCCCAGGCGATGGTCGATGACGTGTCCGCCCAGCTCGGCCCGGTCGAGATTCTGATCAACAACGCCGGCATCACCCGCGACACGACCTTCCACAAGATGGAAGCGCAGCAGTGGAACGAGGTGATCGACACCAACCTCAACTCCGTGTTCAACATGACCCGCCCGGTGATCGTCGGCATGCGCGAGCGGCGCTGGGGCCGGATCATCCAGATCAGCTCGATCAACGGCCAGAAGGGTCAGTACGGCCAGGCCAACTACGCCGCGGCCAAGGCCGGCATGCATGGCTTCACGATCTCGCTGGCACAGGAAAACGCCAGGTTCGGCATCACCGTCAACACCGTCTCGCCCGGTTACATCGGCACCGACATGGTGATGGCCGTGCCCGAGGACGTTCGCAACAAGATCGTCGCGCAGATCCCTACCGGACGCCTCGGGACGCCGGAGGACATCGCCTACTCGGTGGCGTTCTTCGTGGCCGATGAAGCCGCCTGGATCACCGGCGCCAATCTCTCCGCCAACGGCGGTCAATACATGGGCTGGTGACCAGCCCGTGAGGCCCGGGTGAAGGAGGTGTCCTGCCGCACATCAGGCATGGACGGACCGAACCTGGAACGCTCCAAAAGTATGGTTGCGCTGCAAAAAACGCAGGCGCATGCTCCGCGCACATGGATTGAGGTGACCGCAATATGGCTGCGACCCGGATCATCAAGAAGTACCCCAACCGTCGTCTTTACGACACCGAGATTTCCAGCTACATCACCATCGAAGACGTGCGTCAGCTGATCGTCGATGGCGAAGAATTCGAGGTCCGCGACGCCAAGAGCGGCGACGATCTCACCCGCCTGGTGCTGCTGCAGATCATCAGCGAGCAGGAGCAGGACGGCGAGCCGGTGCTGTCCACCCAGC
>JBIIHJ010000013.1:0-26332 GCA_044235875.1 Pseudoxanthomonas sp. | reverse complement strand
CGGCCTATGGCTGGGAGTTTTTCGGCCCGGTCTCGCAGGTGATCCGTGCCAAGGATGAGGCCGACGCGATCCGCATCGCCAACAATTCGCCGTTCGGCCTGGGTGGATCGGTGTTCACCCAGGACATCGAGCGCGGCGTGGAGGTGGCAAGGAAAATCTCCACCGGCATGGTTTACATCAATCATCCGACCGGCGTGGCCGCCGACCTTCCCTTCGGCGGGGTGCGTCGCTCCGGGTACGGTCGTGAACTGGTCGGCCTGGGCATCAAGGAATTCGTCAATCACAAGCTGATCGCGGTCACCGATATCGACGGCGCGTTCTGAGCTGTGATCCACGTGTGTCCACACCCTTCAAAGAGAGGCCCAGCATGAACAAGACCATGAAAGCTGCCGTTGTCACCGACTTCGGTAAACCGCTGCAGATCCAGGAAGTCGCCGTGCCCAGGCCGGGACCGGGTGACCTGCTGGTCAAGATCGAAGCCTGTGGCGTCTGCCACACCGACCTGCATGCAGCCGAGGGTGACTGGCCGGTCAAACCCAAGCCGCCCTTCATCCCCGGGCACGAGGGCGTCGGCCACGTGGTGGCCGTGGGCGCCGGCGTCAGCCATGTCAAGGAAGGCGACCGCGTCGGGATTCCCTGGCTGTATTCGGCGTGCGGCTATTGCGAGCATTGCCTGGGCGGTTGGGAAACCCTGTGCGAGTCGCAGCGCAACGCCGGCTATTCGGTCAACGGTGGGTTTGCCGAATACGCGCTGGCCGATGCGAACTACGTCGGCCACCTGCCGGCCAACATCGGCTTTGTGGAGATCGCCCCGGTACTGTGTGCCGGCGTCACCGTCTACAAGGGCCTGAAGATGACCGATACCCGTCCTGGCGACTGGGTGGTCATTTCGGGCGTTGGCGGCCTGGGCCACATGGCCGTGCAATACGCCAAGGCCATGGGCCTGAACGTGGCCGCGGTGGACATCGACGATGGCAAGTTGCGCCTGGCCCAGGCACTCGGAGCGTCGGTGACCGTCAACGCGCTCACCACCGATCCGGTGGCGTTCCTGAAAAAGGAGATCGGCGGTGCGCACGGTGCGCTGGTGACCGCGGTTTCGCCCGTCGCCTTCCGGCAGGCCCTGGGCATGGTCCGTCGCGGCGGCACGGTCGCGCTCAACGGGCTGCCGCCCGGTGAGTTTTCGCTGTCGATCTTCGACATGGTGCTCAATGGCGTCACCGTGCGCGGCTCCATCGTCGGCACGCGCCTGGACCTGCAGGAGTCGCTGGAATTTGCCGGTGCCGGCAAGGTCAAGGCCACTGTCGCGACCGACAAGCTGGAAAACATCAACGAGATCTTTGCCAAGATGCATGCCGGGCTGATAGAGGGCCGGATCGTGCTGGACATGGCCTCCTAGCGTGCTGCGCCCCGTGCTGCGCTGTTGCAGCACGGGGCCGCCATGCCGTCACTTCAACGCTGGGCGCGTACGGCCACCTCGGGCGCCCGCAGGCGCGGGCGCTGGGCCTCAGGCACCCAACGATTGCCCGCCGTCCACGGCCAGCACCTGGCCGGTGATCCAGCGCGCGGCCGGCGAAGCCAGGAACACCGCGGCTTCGGCGACGTCTTCCACCGCACCAAAACGACCGAACGGAATGCTGTCGCGGATGCGCGCATACAGCGCCGGCTCGGCGGTCATGCGCTTGTCCCACAGCCCGTCGGCAAACTCGATCGAGCCAGGCGCGATGGCGTTGACGCGGATCTTCTCGCGCGCCAGTTCGGTGGCCAGGGTGACGGTGTAGTAGTTCAGCGCGGCCTTGGCAGTGGAGTAGGCGGTCGCGCGCGGCGTGGGTACCGTGCCGTTGATCGAGCTGATGTTGATGATTGAGGGCCCGGCGCTTCGGCGCAGGTGCGGCAGGGCAATGCGGTTGGTGCGCACGGCTGCCATCAGGTCGACGTTGAAGCCGGCCAGCCAGCTGGCGTCGTCGCTGCCGTTGCCGTAACCGGAGGCGTTGTTGACGACCACGTCGATGCCGCCCAGCGCTGCTGCAGCGGCGGTCACCCAGGCGTCGATCCGATCCGGATCGGACAGGTCGCAGGGCAGGGCGTGGACCGCATGGCCATGGCGCGTGAGCGAGCCGACGGCCTGGTTCAACGTGTCTTCGCTGCGCGCGCAGATCGAGATCTGCGCGCCTTCGCGGGCGAACGCATCGGCCATGGCCAGGCCGATGCCGCGGCTACCGCCGGCGACGAGGATGCGCAGGCCATGCAGGCTGGATTGAGTCATGTGGGGTGCCTTGAACGGAAGGTTTCGATTATCCGCGCGCCAACGGCGTGTTGCAGCGCGGAGCTCGCTTCGCTGTACTCCGGTCAGCGTTCATGGAAAGCCCCAGCGGGTCCCCAAAAGGGGATTGCTACAAGCTCCGCTCTACAAAAAGCAGAAGAATCTGGAATGGGTCATGTGGTACGTCTTGTCGGGAGGTTTCGATGATCCGCGCGCCCACGGCTTGTTGTAGAGCGGAGCTTGCTCCGCTGTATTCCGACCAGCGTTCGTGGGAAAGCCCCAGCGGAGCAAGCTCCGCTCTACAAAAAAAGCGAAAGAGGAGAGGGCCGGATCTCCGGCCCTCTCCGTGCAGCACCACGGCGAAGCCTACGCGACCCGTGCGGGCGCATAGCCCTCGAACTGCAGGCTGGCCGACGCGCGGCCCTGGGTGAGCGAACGCAGCGTGGTGGTGTAGGCCTGCAGTCGAGCGAGCGGTGCATGGGCCTGCACCTGCGCGCGGCTGCCGTGGTCCTCGATCGTCAGCACGCGGCCTTCGCGCCGCTGCAGATCGCCGACCACATCGCCGACGTGGCTGGCGGGTGTGTCGATCGCCATGGCCATTACCGGCTCCAGCAGCACCGTGCCAGCCTGTTGCAACGCCGTGCGCACGGCCTCGGCCGCCGCGCGCTGGAACGCCATGTCCGACGAGTCCACCGCGTGCGCCTGTCCATCGACCAGCGCGACCTCCACGCCGACCACCGGATAGCCGCGTGGGCCTTGTGCCAGCGCCGCGTGCACGCCTTTCTCGGTGGCGGCGACGAACGCGCGCGGCACCACGCCGCCGGTGCTGCGATCGACGAAGACCACCTGTCCGTCCTCGCGCGGGACGATATCCAGCACCACCCGGGCGAACTGGCCGTGGCCGCCGGTCTGCTTGGCGAGCCGGCCTTCCACGCCGCGCGAAGCCACTTGCGGCGTTTCCTGGTAGGCCACGCGCGGCGAACCGGTACGGACATCGAGCTTCCACTCGCTACGCAGGCGCTCGACCATCACCTCCAGGTGCAACTCGCCCATGCCCCAGATCAGCGTTTCGCCGGTCTCAGGATCGCTTCCGACGCGGAAGGACGGGTCCTCCTGCGCCAGCTGGGCCAGGCCCTGGCCGAGCCGGATCAGCTCGCTTGCGTTGCCCGCGCTCAGGCGCCACGACAGCACCGCAGGCTGGGCCTGGATGCTCTCCATGCGCAGCGGCTGGGTGGGCGCGCTGAGCGTCTCGCCGCTGGCCACGTCCTTCCAGCCCATCACCGCGACGATTTCCCCGGCCTGGGCCTGGGTGATGTCGTGCACGCGGTCGGCCTGGACCACGGCCAGCCGGCCGATGCGGCGCGGACGATCGGCGTGGCTTGAGGCCACCGCATCGCCCACGCGCAGCGTGCCCGAATACACCCGCACGAACGCCAGCGCGGCGTGTTCCTGATGGGTGATCTTGAACACCAGCGCTGCAAGCGGGCCAGCCGGATCGGCCGGCAGCTGCACGTCGCCATCCTCGCCCTGCGCGTGCATCGCGGGACGATCCAGCGGCGAGGGCAGGTAGTCGACGATGGCATCGAGCAGCGTCTCGATGCCCTTGTGCTTGAACGCCGAGCCCGCGATCACCGGGACGCCGGCACCGGCCAGCGTGCCGCGACGCAGGGCCGCGCGCAGCAGGTCCGCCCCGATGTCGGTGCCGTCCAGCCAGAGGTTGGCCAGCGTGTCGTCGTGATTGGCGATTGCTTCGACCAGCTGTGCACGTGCCGGTTCGTAACGCACGTGCTCGTCGTCCGTCCACGAGCGCTGCGATGCCGGTTGCGGATGCTGCCAGCTGACCACGCGGCGTTCGACCAGGTCGACCCAGCCGTCGAAGGCGCCATCGTCGCCCAGCGGCAGACCCAACGGCCATGGCGTGGCATCGAGCTTGTCGCGCAGCTGGGCCACGACGCCGTCGAACGAGGCACCCTGGCGATCCATCTTGTTGACGAAGGCCAGCAGCGGCACGCCATGGCGGCGCGCCTGGCGCCACACGGTTTCCGACTGCGGCTGTACGCCATCGACCGCCGAGAACACCGCGACCGCGCCATCGAGCACGCGCAGCGAGCGTTCCACCTCGATCGCAAAATCGATGTGGCCTGGGGTGTCGATCAGGGTGAGCTGGTGGACCGGCTGGTCGCGCGGCGCCCACTGCGCCTGCACGGCGGCCGCGCCGATGGTGATGCCGCGCTCGCGTTCGATCGCCGAAAAATCGGTGGTCGCCGCGCCGTCGTGGACTTCGCCGATCCGATGGATCGCGCCGGTCCTCCACAGCAGACGTTCGGTGAGCGTGGTCTTGCCCGCGTCGATGTGGGCAATGATGCCCAGGTTGCGGCGGCGGGACAGGGTCGTGGTGTTCATGCGGGTGACTCCAATGCGTAGCCAACAGAGGTGGCCGTCCGCATCGGTTGGCTTCGACGCGGACGGCTAGGGCTTGGTCTCCGGTTCGAGGTGCATGGCACGTTCTCCTCAAGGGTCTGCAGCGGTGGAAAGGCATAAAAAAAGCACCCGGGTGGGTGCTTGGTCGGTCCAGCGGATGGCGCGCGCGGATCAGCGTGATCTAAGCGTCCATCGCCCAGCGCAGGCACACCCGGCCCGCGCTTGCGCGTGGGGTCATCGGCAATATCAGCAGCGGCTGGCGGGTCATGGCGGCGGGGCAGGAAACAGGTGGGAAGGCGCGCATTCTGTGCCTGCCGCCGCGGCCCTTCAAGCGCTGAAAGGGTCTACCAATGGAACGCTGTGAGACAGTAATCCAGCAGCGTTCCATCTGGCCCAGCGTCGTGGCTCGCGCGGGGACACCGCTGGGCCTCACAATAGGCGGCCGTTTCGGATCGATGTGCCATGAGAAAGACCTACCCGCTCCAGATTGAAGGCAAGAACCCCGACCGTCTGGTGGAGGCCAGCAAGCACGACATCCGCAAGTACATCGCCCGCGAACAGCGCAAGGCGCTGCCGGCCGACGCGGACGTATGGCGCTTCGATGCGCGGTTTGGCGCGGACGAGGCCAGCGCGACGACCATTTCCTCCGGCGAACTGATGCGCGCGATCGATGCGCTGGTGGCCGACGGTGGGACCCAGTTCTACGTCGAAGTGGTCGCCAGGCCCGGCACGCGCAACGCGCCGCCGGCCGACAAGGCGGCGCCGTCGGACGAACTGGATTTCGACGACGAAGATTGATCCGTGTGGCCGCCGACGTGCGGCCATACCGCGCCGGTCAGTCCGGCCTGGCCGCCTGCGCGGCGCGCAGCTTGTCCTTCTTGCTGGGGCGGCGGCCCTTGATGCCGCCGTGGTGATCGCCGACTGCGGTCGGTGCGGGCGCTGCCTCTGACGGCTCGAAGCCGGCAATGCGTTCGCGCGGGACGCGGGCGTGCTGGCGCTTTTCGATCAGGCGCAGTTGGGCCTCGGTCGCGGCGCTGAAGAAACTGATGGCCGTCCCGCTGGCGCCTGCGCGCCCGGTGCGGCCGATGCGGTGCGTGTAGTCGGCCGCGGCACGTGGCAGGTCGTAGTTGACCACCAGCGGCAGGGCGGGAAGATCCAGCCCGCGCGCGGCCAGGTCGGTCGCCACCAGCACCTGCACGCCACTGCGCTGGAATGCGCGCAGCACCTGCACGCGCCGGCCCTGGGTCAGCGTGCCGTGCAGCGCCTGCGCGGCGATGCCGTTGCGTTCCAGTTTGTCGGCCACCGTATCGGCGGTGTGGTGGCTGGCCACGAAGACCAGCGCCTGGGTCCAGCCTTCGGCCTGCAGCAGATGACGGAGCAGGGCGGTGCGCTGCGATGGATCGACCTCGATCGCGCGCTGGGTGATGTCCGGCGCCACCTGCGTGCCGGGGTCGGCCTCGACCAGGATTGGCGCGCGCAGCAGGCGACGTGCGAGCGCGGCGATATGGTCGGGCAGCGTGGCCGAGACCAGCACGGTCTGGCGGCGCGCCGGCAGCAGCGCTTCGATAGCGGCCAGCTCGTCGCCAAAGCCCAGGGCAAGCAGCTGGTCGGCCTCGTCCAGGACCAGCGTGGACAGCGTTTCCAGCCGCAGTGCGTTGTGCCGGACCAGGTCGAGCAGGCGGCCTGGCGTGGCCACCAGGACTTCCGCGCCGCCACGCAGGGCCATCAGCTGCGGATTGATCGACACCCCGCCGATGGCGGTCACCACGCGTGGGCGCTGCGGTAGCTGGCTGCCCAGCTGCACCAGCGTCTGGGCGACCTGGGTGGCCAGTTCGCGGGTGGGCACCAGCACCAGTGCGTGCAACTGCTGCGCTGGACTGCGCGCTGCCTGCGCGCACTGCTGGACCAGCGGCAGGGTGAAGGCCACGGTCTTGCCGCTGCCGGTCGGCGCGCGGATCAATACGTCATGCCCCAGCAGGAGCTGCGGAATCGCCTGCTGCTGCACCGGTGTGGCCGTCTCGATGCCGGCCTGTCCCAGCGCACGGACCAGCGGCGCCAGCAGATCGGAGGTCAAGCCAAGCGAATCGAAGGACATTGCGCAGGAGGCGATGGAAAACGGAGCCGCTATGGTGCACCCATCGGGGAAGCTGCGGTCGCTGCCGCGCCGAACGGATCGGGAAACCGGCTAGGGCGCCACCAGGCGCTCACGCATCGCGTGTTCGCGCGCCGCGTTCTCGGACCTGAGTTGGGCCAGGGGCGCAAGGCCTGCGGCATCGCGCTCCGCATCGCTCACGGCGCTGTCGATCACCTCCAGCTTGCAGGTGGGCGGCTTGACCCGGGCATCGCACACCGACTGGGTGCCGTACCACTGCTGCGGCTGCCGCGAGAGGAGCCAGCGGTCGGTGGTGGCGGCGGCAAGCCAGCGCAATGCCTTGTCGTCCGGCGCCAGTGTGCTGCCGAGCGTGGCCAGGGCATGGGCCAGCGCGTAATCCTCGGCGCTGACCCCGTGCTGGAGGATCGTGGCGGCCATGCGGTAGTCCTGTGACGTGCGCAGGGTGTGTGACTGGATCAGCGCGCGCACCTGCCCGCGACGCTGGGCATCGTGGGCCGCCATGGCCGCTGCCGCGGTTTTGAGTTCGGTCGGTGAGGTCAATGCCCGGAGCTGGGCGCGCTCGGCCTGGTCAGCCTGGTAGAGCACGGCCAGGTCCGGAACTGTGGTGGCTGGAGCTGGGGTCTGGCTCAGTGCCCTCTCCGAGAGCAGCAAGAGCGCGCCGAGCAATGCAACGATGAAGTAACGCATATGGCCGCCATTCCGAATGAGGCCACAGCGTCGTATAGGTCCTGCCAGGGCAACCAGTGCGGATCGTCATGTCGTGTGCAAGCCGGCCGGGGCCGGCGTGCCCGCATGCGTCTGCGCGCGCGGCCGCTGCGCACGCCGCTGTCCATGGATGCCGCCGCATCCGCGCGCGACGGGCTGCAGCCGGCGTGGCCCAACGCCGTAGCCGGCCATCGGTGGACGCGGCAACAGCGCGCATGCACGACCGGGGTCAGCTCACGCCGGTTTGAGCACCGAGGCCAGTTGCGCCATGCACGAGGCGTGCACGCTCTTTTCCTCGCCCAGCTCCACTTTCTGGAAGGCCAGATTGATCGGCCCCCAGATGGCCTGGTTGGGGAAGCGCAGCACGATGAACGGGAAGAAGGACAGTGAAGACTCGGGCAGGAAGCGCGCCGGCTCGACCCAGGCCGCGGGATGCTCGCGCATGGCAACCTCGCCGATGTAGCAGCCGAAGCGGAACAGCGTGGACGGGATGCGGTCCACGGGCAGGCCGTCGTGGTGCATCTGCTGCAGGATGCGGTCGACGTGGTGCAGTGAGTCCAGGCTGTAGTCCAGGACAGTGCCGTCCACGTCCCTGGTGGCGAGCACGATATTGGCCGCGTGCCGCTCGGCAAATTCGGGCGAGGGCGGGAATTCCAGCTTGAGCTTCATGTTCACGGCGGTGCGTCCTGGCGGGGTGGGCTGGACCAGGACCGGCCGGATGACATGCCGCATCCTTGCCCCATGGTCGATGGCCGCATTCTGGATGTGCCTACCCACGCGCGTCCATGTGCTGGAGCTCATGGACGCGCAGGCGCGGCGGTGCACGCCGGGCCTGCGCGATGTCGCGTCCGGCGGCTTCAGTCCGCCAGCGCCAGATCGTCGATCAGTGCGCGCAGGAACCGCGCCGCTTCGCCGCCGGTGGCAGCGCGATGGTCGAAGGTCACCGACAGCGGGATGACCTTGTGCGACTCGAAACCGCCCATCACCGGCGTCATCTGGAAGCGCGCGCGGCCGGCGGCGACGATGCTCACGCACGGCGGCACCACGATCGGCGTGGCATAGCGGCCCGCGAACATGCCGAAGTTGGACAGCGAAATCGTGTAGCCGGTCAGTTCGCTGGACGGCAGGCTGCGCTCGAGTACCTGGGTGCGCAGGCGGTTGACGCCCTCGCGCACGCCACGTGCGTCGAGGATGTCGGCATTGCGCAATGCGGGCACGAACAGGCCGTCGTCGGTATCCACGGCGATGCCCACGTCCACGTGCGGGTGCAGGGTGCGGGTCAGCGCCTGGCCGTCGAACCAGGCGTTCATCGCCGGCACGGCCTTGCAGGCGGCGACGATGCCGCGCACCAGGCGCGCGGTGACATCGCTACCGGGCAGCCAGGCCTGCACGTCGGCGTCGTCGCTGATGGTGGTGGCCACCACCTGCGCGTGCGCGTCGGCCATGACCCGGGCCATGTTGCGACGCACGCCCTTGAGCGGCTCGGGCTGGCCGCTGGCGCTCACGCCCGGGGGCGAGGTGCGCATGGGCTTGCCGCTGGCCGACAGCGCGGTGCGCGCGCGGTTGGGATCGACCGCCGGTGCGCTGGCGGGCAGTGTCGCTGCGCGTGCGGCCGGTGCAGGTGCGGCGCCAACCTTGGCCGAACCATCGGCCGCGGCCTGCTTCACATCGGCCATCGTCACCACGCCGTCGGCACCGGTGGCGCGCACGCGGGCCAGGTCCACGCCCAGCTTGCGCGCGGTGGCGCGCACGGCCGGCATCGCCTTGACGCCGCCGACGGCCACGGCCGCTTCGGCCTGCACCGCGTTGGAGGACTGCATCGCGCCGACCACGGTGCCGGCATCGTCGCGCTCGTGGTCGAAGCTTTCGACCACCGCCGTCGGGGCGGGCGCCGGTGCAGGTGCGGGCTTGGCAGCGGCAGGCGGCGCTTTTGGGGCGCCGTGCGAATGGCCGGTGTCCTGGCCATCGGCGCGCTGGGGCAGGTTGGTATCGGGCTCGAACTGGGCCAGCATCGCGCCGGTGTCGACAATGTCGCCCGGGGCGCCGGCCAGCTTCAGCACCTTGCCCGAGACCGGCGAAGGCACTTCCACCACGGCTTTGGCCGTCTCCATCGACACCAGCGGCTCGTCCAGGCGCACCACGTCGCCCTCCTTGACGAACCACTCCACGATGGTCGCATCGGGCAGGCCTTCGCCCAGGTCGGGAAGATGGAAGGTCTTGCTTTCGCTCATGGGTCAGTTTCCTGGATCAATTCAATGGCGCGGGCGGGAATCCATCCGCTGCGTCCGTGTGCATCGTGCGCCCACCACCAGCCGGCGTGTTCGCGTTCGGCCGTCAACAGGTCGCCGGGATCGGCGTCCAGTTCACGGGTGTCGTATTCCTGCTGTGCAGTGGCTGCGCCAAGATCATCCAGGTGGAAGATGTCGGCGGGCATCCAGCCGCCCAGGCCCTGGGCCAGCGTGGCCCAGACGAAATCGGGCCACTCGGTATCGGCCTCGCCCAGCGAGGCGCCTTCGCCGCGCGCGATGCGGACCGCTTCGCGGTCCGGCGCACGGTGGGCGGCGATCACGCGGGCGCGCGGCATGGACGTGTGCAGGCTCAGCCGCGGGCGAGGGTGCGCTTGGCCGCGGCGACCACGCGCTCGGCGCTGGGCATGTACTTCATTTCCAGCCGGAACAGCGGCATGTGCGTGTCCGGGCCGGTGACGCGTTCGACCGGGGCGAGCAAGTCGTACATGCATTCCTCGGCCAGGCGCGCGGCGATTTCCGCGCCGAAGCCTGCCGTACGCGGGGCCTCGTGCACGATCACGCAGCGGCCGGTCTTGGCGACCGATTCGGCGATGGTGTCGAAGTCCAGCGGCGTGAGCGTGGCGACGTCGATGACCTCGGCGCTGATGCCTTCGGCGGCCAGCGTGTCGGCCGCTTCCAGCGCTTCCTTGATTTGCGCGCCCCAGCTGACGATCGTCACGTCCGCACCGTCGCGCAGGACGAAGCAGACATCCAGCGGCAGCGCTTCGCCGTCATCGGGTACCAGTTCCTTGTACTGGCGATAGATACGCTTGGGCTCGTAATAGATCACCGGATCCGGGTCGCGGATCGCCGCCAGCAGCAGGCCATAGGCACGCTGCGGCGAGGACGGCATCACCACGCGCAGGCCAGGCACGTTGGTGAACATCGATTCGTTGGCTTCGGAGTGATGCTCCGGTGCGCGGATGCCACCGCCCCACGGCACGCGCAGCACCATCGGGCAATGCAGGCGGCCACGCGTGCGGTAACGCAGGCGCGCGGCGTGGCAGATCAGGTGGTCGATCATCGGGTAGACGAAGCCGTCGAACTGCGCCTCGGCCACCGGCTTCATGCCCTGCGCGGCCATGCCGACGGTCAGGCCGGCGATGGTGGTTTCGTCCAGCGGCGTATCCAGGATGCGCTGCGAACCGAAGCGCTTCTGCAGGCCGGCGGTGGCGCGGAACACGCCGCCGTTGACGCCCACGTCCTCGCCCAGCACCACCACCGACGGATCGTGCGAGATCTCCCAGGCCAGCGCCTGGGTGATGGCTTCGATCAGCGTGATCGGCGTGGCGGTCGGTGCATCGGTGGCAGTCATTGGGGCAGCTTCGTGCACGGGCTCATGGACGGCGGTGGGCTTGTGGTCATCCATGGCGCTGCTCCTGGTCGCGGGCGATCGCCTCGGCGCGCTGCCGGAGCAGTTCCGGCGGCGGATCGGCGTAGAGGTAATCGAACATCGCCTCCACCGGCTGCACCGGCGTGGAGAGGTACGCGTTGACCTCCTCGTCGACGCGCTGGCCGCATTGGTCTTTCCACGCGGCTTCCTGCGCGTCGTCCCACACGCCCTGCGCGGTCAGCCAGGCGCGCATGCGCGGCACCGGGTCGCGTTCCCACGCGGCTTTGACTTCGGCATCGTCGCGGTAACGGCGCGCATCGTCGGCGGTGGTGTGGTCGGACAGGCGATAGGTGACGAATTCCAGCACCGTGCCGCCGTGGCCGCTGCGCGCGCGTTGCATCGCCTGCTCCATCGCATCGAGCACCGCGATCAGATCGTTGCCGTCCACCTGCAGGCAGAACAGGCCGCCGGCCAGGCCCTTCTGCGCCAGTGTCTCCGCGCCGGTCTGGGCCGAACGCGGCACCGAGATCGCCCAGCCGTTGTTGACGATGCCCAGCACCAGCGGCAGTTGGTAGGCGCCGGCCGAATTGAGCGCGGCGTAGAAATCGGTCTTGGACGAGCCGCCGTCGCCACAGGTGCTCACGGCCACGCGGGCTTCGCCGCGCAACTTGAACGCCAGTGCCGCACCGGAGGCATGCAGGCACTGGGTGGAAATCGGTACGGACCACGCAAAGTCGTTGCGCGGAATTTCGAAATCGTTGCCGCGCTCGTCGCCGCCCCAGTACAGCAGCACATCGCGCGGTTTGACGCCGCGCATGAACTGCGCGCCGTACTCGCGATAGCTGGGCGCGAACACGTCTTCAGGACGCATCGCCGCACCGATGCCCACGTGCGTGGCTTCGTGGCCCAGGCATGAGGCATAGGTGCCCAGCTTGCCGGTGCGCTGCAGGGCGATGGCCTTGGTGTCGAAGACGCGGACAAACAGCATCTGCTTGAACAGTTCGACCAGGCGGTCGGTGTCCTTGGCCAGCGCAGGCAGCGCGCGTCCGTTGGAAGTGCCGTCCGGGTTGAGGTACTGCAGGTATTCGATCTGGAAGCTGGCTGCCAGGGTCATGGCATCGTCGGTCTTGCGGAATGTGGACTTCATCATAGCCGCGCAATGGTAATGACCGAACCCCGGTTTGCCTTCCTGCAACGCAGCAGCAACCGGTTACCGCAGGTGGCGTTCACACAAAAAAGCGCGGCCCATCAAGGGCCGCGCGCGGTTTGCCGGGTTTTTGTCAGCCGGTCATTTGACCGACGTGGAAAACCGTGTGCTGTTGTTGCTGGTGTTGGCCTCGGTCGCGCTGGTGGATACGGTGCCCATGACAGTGACCGTCGAACCACGGCGGGCCGAGCCGGTGCTGATCCACACCGGGAAGCTGGCCTTGGCGCCATTGGCCAGCGCCTTGCTGCTCGTACAACGGAACTGCATGTTGAGCAGGCTGCCCTGGCGGCTGCAGCTCCAGCCCGAGGGCGGGTTGATCAGCGACAGGATGTTCATCGTGTTGCCGCTGATCACCAGCACCGGCCTGGTCGCAGGCTGGCCGGCATTGGTCACGGTGACTACATAGCGGGTCAGCAACTGGTAGGCCCTGATCGAAGTGGGGCCATCGATGGACGCAGCGATGTCGGCCGTCGCCGGCACGGTCACATTGATGCTGCTGACGGCCTGGTTGTTGGATGCATCCGGATCGAAGGTCTGCGAGGTCGCCGCGGCCGCCAGGGTGGCGGTGCCGCCGGACTGCGCCGCGATGGACGTGGCGCGGATGCCGAAGCTGGCAGTGCCCGCATTGTCCAGCGTGGTGCTGTTGCACGCCACCGAGGTCATGCCGTCGGCGACCTGGGCGGTGTCGCAGCTCCAGCCGGCCGGGGCGGTGACGGCCATGTCCGGCAGTTCGCCGGCAAGGGAAAAGCCCACGCCGGGCGCCTGGGCCAGTTCCGGGCCATGGTTGCGCACCGTCGCGATGTAGCCCAGCACCTGACCGACGGTGACGCTGCCGGTGTCGGCGCTGGCGCTGATCGCCAGGTCCGCCTTGGGCGCCAGTTCGAAATACGCCACCACCGGATCATGGTCGGACAGCCGCGCCGGCGAGGTGGCGTCGTTGCGCGCCACTTCCGGGAAATCGGCGTTGATCCGCGCGTGGTCCATGCCGAAGCCGGTCGTGGCCAGCACCAGGGCGTCGTTGACCAGCACGTGGTCCAGGGTCTGGGCGCTGCCGTCGTAGGTGTAGGAGTAGTTCTGGCCGGCGGGCAGCAGTTCGCCCAGGTTGGTGAGGTCCGGGTTGACCAGGTCGGCGCCGTCGCCGGTGACCAGGGTCTGCGCATCCGGCGTGGGCGTGCCGACCACGGTGTTCATCGCATCGGCGTAGCCGTCGTTGAACGCGTAGGCGTTGAAATCGCCCAGCACGGTGATGCGGCGTTCGGGGTTTTCGACCTGCATGCCCTGGATCAGGTTGGCCAGGAACACCGCCTGCGCCTGGCGCTTGGCCCGCACGCGGTCACCGGCGGCATCGAGCGTGTCGGCACCGTTGAGCGAGCGCTGGTGCACGGCGATCACGGTGATCGGGAAGCTGCGGCCGTCGGCCCAGCGCACGATCGCGTCCAGCGCCAGCGGCGGGCGGTCGTTGAGCAGGCTGGTGCTGCCCGACGGTTCGGTCCAGACCGTGTCCTTGCCGTACTGGGTGACACCGGCCACTTCCACGCGCGCCACGCTGGCGCCGACCGAAGCGGTCTTGACCAGGAAGCCCACGTCAATGCCGCCGACGTCGTTGCCTTCCTGCAGATAGGGCGCGTACTGCGGATCGGCCAGGCCCTCGGCCACCGCGTCGGCGTTCACCTTGTTGGCGACCTGCTGCAGCGTGGCCAGGTTCTCCATCTCGACCACGGCCAGGATGTCAGGCAGGTTGAGATAGTCACGGATCGCCACCGACGCCTTGGACAAGCGCGTGGCCAAGGCCGCGGCGGTCAGCGTCGGCGCACCGTTGCCATCGGCGGTGGTGTCGAAGAAGCGCTCCATGTTGTAGCCGGCAACCGTGAATTCGTTGCCGTTGGCCGCGCGCGCAGGCGTTGGCGCCATGCCGGTGGTGGTGCCGATGGCCACGGTCGGATCGCGCACGATCACGTAGTGGCGGTAGCTGTAGTCCAGCGGTCCGGTCATGCCGGTGATCACCGCGCCGGTGGACAGGTCCAGCGCGGTGCTGCTGCCGCCCAGGGTGTCGCTGTCGATGGTCAGGACTTCCGGATTGCCGTCCCACTGCGGGATCTGCCCGGTCACCGGCGTCGGCGCTTCGACGCCGGCTTCGCGGAACGGGCGGGCCGTGTCGCCGATCACCGCATAGAACTGGCCATCGGTGGTGCCGGTGGCGCTGGGTTCGTTGGTGAAGCCGCCGGTCGGGGCGACCACGCGCAGGCTGGGCACGGTCACGCGCATGCCTTCGAAGCGTTCCAGCTGGTCCAGGCCGCCGCTGGCGGTGAGCATCGACGCATCCAGCGGAATCGCTGCCGGGAGTGCCTGGCCGCTGGCCAGCAGGGCCACGGTGACGCCGCCGCTGAGTTCGGTCAGCGGCCGCTGGTAGGGATCGGTGCTAGGCACATATTCCTGGACCGTGCCCGACACGCGCACGCGGTTGCCGACTGCGACCGCGGCCGGCGGCGTCGAGCCGGTATAGACGTAGACACCCTCCGAGGTGGCCGGGTTGGCGTCCACCTCCGCATCGGGCGCCTGCAGCCAGAAGCCGGCCCCCTTGATCGCGGTGACGATGCCGGTGGTGAACACCAGCGAGCCCTTGACCGGCGATGCGATGCCCGGGCCCTGGATGTCGTGGATCGCGGTCAGCGAGATGTCGTCGTTGACGATCGTGCCGGTGGCCTTGGCCGTGCCCAGCAGCGCTTCGCCGACCAGGTCGGACAGGGTGACGGTAAAGGTCTCGTCCGACTCGGTCAGGCTGTCGTCGACCAGCGCGACGGTGACCGTGGTGCTGGTCTGGCCTTCGGCCAGCGTGGCCGTACCGCTGGTGGCCACGTAGTCGCTGCCGGCGTTGGCGCTGCCGTCGGCGGTGGTCCAGTTCACCGTGATGCCGCCGGCCGGGGCTGGCTGGGTCAGGCTGATGGTGAAGCTCAGCGGGCCGGCGCCTTCATCGCCCGAGGCGGCGGCGATGGACAGCAGCGGCACGCCGCTGGCACCGCAGGTCGACGCGGCGGTGGCGCTGTTGCGCGGGATCGGCGTGCCGGTGCTGAAGTCGGCGGCGTTGTTGTTGGTATCGGTGCAGCCCGCGCCTGCGCGCAGCACGGCCAGGGTATTGCTGGGCGCGGCGGTCGGCGCGCTGCCTTCGTAGCAGCTGGCGGTGGCGCCGAAGCCCACCAGGTCGGCCATGCCGGTCGGGCAGGCGCCCGACAGTGCGGTCTGGCTTGCCGACAGTGCGACCTTGCCGGCGGTGCCGGACAGGGCGAGCGTGCCGGTCACATCCGGCGTCGGCAGGTCGGCCGTGCCGCCGCTGCCATCGGCTTGCTTGATCAGGAAATAGCGGCCTGGGCCGATATTGCCGGCGAGCCTGGTCACCTGCCAGCTGGTGCCCGCCGCGCTGGCGTACTGCACGCTGTAGCTGGACAGGTCCACCGCGCTGGTGCCGGTGTTGTGCAGCTCGATGAAGTCGCTTTTCCAGGTGGCGCCGCTGTTGCCACCGCCGCCGTAAACCTGGCTGATGACCACCTGGGCCTGCGCCGCGCAGGCGCTTCCCAGTCCCAGTAATGCAAGCGCCAGCAGGCGCGAAAACCGCGTCGTCATCGACGGCTTCTCCATAGCGTATTCGGGGGAATGCACCGGTGCCCCCGGCGCCGCCCGACTATGAACGAATCCTGAGTAAATTGCATGACAGGCCATCCCGTGCCTGAGGCTGCCATCGCCGCGCCACTCTGGCGCGACCGGCTACCATGCCGCTCCCTTGATGGCTTGGCGTTTTTCATGCAGATCCAGGACAACCAGCGTCCGCTGGAAGACGGCATCCACACCGATCTGGCCGGTCGCACCACCTATGCCGGCTACCTGCACCTGGATCGGTTGCTGTCTGCGCAGCAGCCGCTGTCGAGCCCGGCGCATCACGACGAGATGCTGTTCATCGTCCAGCACCAGGTGTCCGAGCTGTGGATGAAGTTGATGATCCATGAGCTCACTGCCGCGCTGGGCCACCTGCAGCGCGACGAGGTCTGGCAGACCCGCAAGGTGCTGGCCCGGGCCAAGCAGGTGCTGCGCCAGCTGACCGAGCAGTGGTCGGTGCTGGAGACGCTGACCCCGTCCGAATACATGGGCTTTCGCGACGTGCTGGGGCCCTCGTCGGGCTTCCAGTCGCTGCAGTACCGGCAGCTGGAATTCATGCTGGGCAACAAGAACGCGGCGATGCTCAAGGTGTTTTCGCACGATCCCTTTGGCCAGGACGCACTGCGCGGCGCGCTGCAGGCGCCAAGCCTGTACGAGGAATTCCTGCGCTACCTGGCGCGCTTCGGCCATGCGGTGCCGGCCCAGCACCTGGAGCGCGATTTCAGCCAGGCGCACGTGCGCGACGAGGCGCTGCTCCCGGTATTCGAGCGCATCTACGCCGACACCGACCGCTACTGGCGCGAGTATTCGCTGTGCGAGGACTTCGTCGACCTGGAAACCCAGTTCCAGCTGTGGCGCTTCCGGCACATGCGCACGGTGATGCGGGTGATCGGCTTCAAGCGCGGCACCGGCGGTTCGTCGGGCGTGGGCTTCCTCAAGCAGGCGCTGGAGCTGGAGTTCTTTCCGGAGCTGTTCCAAGTGCGCACGGTGGTCGGCCTGTCGCCGCAGGGTGGGGCGTACTGACGCCAGCCATTTGGTTTCATTTGACGCCAAGGCCCCGCAGCGGTGATCCTGCGCCGCCCCCCGTGCGGGGACACATTTTCGTCTTCCGTATTGAATTCAAGGGGATATGACGCATGACCGTGGAAGCAGGATCGCCGACGCGCCAATCGGTGCCACCCGCGTCGGATCAGCCGCCGGCCTTCGACACCCTGATGGGGCATCCGCGCCCATTGTGGATGCTGTTCATGACCGAGTTCTGGGAGCGATTCGCCTTCTACGGCATCCGCTGGGCGATGGTGCTGTACATCGTGGCCCAGTTCAAAGGCGGCGATCCTGCCGGTGAGAAGGATGCCAGCCACCTCTACGGCGCCTATCTGGCGCTGGTCTACGCAGCGGCGATCTTTGGCGGTTACATCGCCGACAAGCTGATCGGCTACCAGCGTGCGATCCTCACCGGCGCGGTGATCATGGCCGTGGGCCTGTTCATGCTGGCCGCGCCCACCGAGCCACTGTTCAAGCTGGGCCTGGCGACGGTGATCGTCGGCAACGGGCTGTTCAAGCCGATCATCTCGACCCTGGTGGGCAAGATCTACACGCAAGGCGACCTGCGCCGCGATTCTGGCTTCACCATCTTCTACATGGGCATCAACCTGGGCGCGATGATCTCGCCGTTTCTGACCCAGATCCTTGCGCAGTACGTGTTCGGCAGCAATGGCATACCGGCCTACAAAGTGGTGTTCATCACCTCGGCCATCGGCATGGTCCTGAGTTTCGTGTGGTTCCTGTTCGGGCGCTCGGCGTTGAAGGGCGTCGGCGAGTCGGTAGGCGCCCAGAAAAGCAACGCGCGTCTCATGCTGGTGATCGCGCTGAACCTGATCATCGGCATCCCGATGTATTACGGGCTGCTGAGCAT
Organism: Pseudoxanthomonas sp.; assembly: GCA_044235875.1. GTDB lineage: Bacteria > Pseudomonadota > Gammaproteobacteria > Xanthomonadales > Xanthomonadaceae > Pseudoxanthomonas_A. The sequence goes on along the minus strand of JBIIHJ010000013.1, from coordinate 8,442 downwards.
CGACGCGAAGATCCTCAACTGGATCCTGATGGCCTGTTTCGTCGTCCCGGCCATCATGCTGGTGGTCGAAGGCGTGCGCGAAGGCCGCGTGCAGCGGGACAAGGTCTTCGCCATGCTCATCATCCTGGCCTTCAACGTGTTCTTCTGGTGCTTCTTCGAACAGGCCGGCAGCAGCTTCACCTTCCTGGCCGACAAGGTCGTCGACCGCGACCTGGGCTTTCTCGTGTTCCCCAACGCCTGGTTCCAGTCGGTCAACTCGGTGGCCATCATCGTGCTGGCGCCGATCATTGCCTGGATCTGGGTGCGGATGGGCAACGCCAACCCCAGCATCCCGCGCAAGTTCAGCCTGGGCCTGATTTTCAACGGCCTGGCGTTCCTGCTGCTGATGTTCGCACTGGCCAAGCTGGTGGAGCCTGCCACCGGCAAGATCCCGTTCTGGACGCTGTTTGCGGTGTACTGGATCCAGTCCATCGGCGAGCTGTGTCTGTCGCCGATCGGCCTGTCGATGACAACCAAACTGGCGCCCGCGCGCCTGACTGGCTTCGCCATGGGTGCCTGGTTCCTGTCGGTGGCCATCGGCAACAACCTGGCGGGCCTGTTTGCTGGCGAGGCCAGCGGCGACACGGGGATGACGCCCGAAAGCGCCTATGCGGCCTACAGCCAAGGGTTCTGGATCCTGATGATTGCCGGCGTGCTGCTGTTCCTGATTGCCCCGCTGGTCAACAAGCTGATGCACGGCGTGAAGTAAGCGCCGGTCATCGAGCAAACAAGAACGCCGCGGTCATCCGCGGCGTTTTTCGTTTCCAGCGCAGGCGCCGCGCTCAGCCGTCGGATGGGTCGACCTGGGCCGAGGAGACCGGGCTGACCGGCGCGTCCTTCAGGCCCGAGATCAGGCGGTGCATGCCTTCGTTGCCCAAGCGCTCCATCAGGCCGTGCAGTTGGACCAGTTCGTCCGGCGTCAGCACCGACAGCAATCGGCTTTCGCATTCCAGGACCAGCGGGGCCACGGTGTCGTGCAGGGCCTGGCCCTTGGCCGACAGCGCCAGCACCGAACGCCGGCGGTCGTCGCCGTGGATATCGCGGCTGACCAGTTCGCGTTCCAGCAGGCGGGCGACCGCGCGGCTGACGGCCACCTTGTCCATCGCGGTCTGTTCGGCCACCTCGCCCGCCGACAGGCCCGGGAACCGGCCCAGCACGGCCATGGTGCGCCACTCGGTCATCACTAGGCCGAAGCGCCGGTAATACTCGGCCGAGATCGCCTGGCTGACGCGGTTGGACAGCACGCTCAGCTGATAGGGGACGAAGGTTTCCAGCTGCAGGGTCAGCGGCTGGGCGGGCGGCAAGGGGTCGGGCTGCTTCATGGTGCGCTGCGGCTTGTGTGCTGGTTTCAGTTGAAACTATGCTGCCGCCAGTTCCTTTGCAAGTTGGGAGAAGTGTCCATGAGTGCCCAGCCCTCCATGCAGGCCCCCGGAACGGACGTGAAGGTTGCCACGTTCGACAACCCGATGGGCATCGATGGCTTCGAATTTGTCGAGTTCGCCGCGCCGGCAGGCCAGGGTGGTCAGCTGCACGATTACTTCCGCAAGCTCGGTTTTGTCCAGGTGGCCCGGCACAAGACCCGGGCAATCAGCACCTACCGGCAGAACGACTGCACGTTCCTGATCAACGAGGATCCGGACTCGTTCGCGGCCGACTTCGCCGCGCAGCACGGGCCCAGCGCCTGCGGCTTTGCCATACGGGTCAACAAGCTGGCCGAGTGGGCGCGCGTGCAGGCGCTGAAGAACGGCGCCGAGCAGATCGGCGGGCGCGAGCTGACCAAGGCGGTGGCCGCGCCGGTGATCAAGGGCATCGGCGGCTGCATGCTGTACATCGTCGACCGCTACGACAGCACCGGCACCATCCACGATCCGGACTACGAATTCCTGGACGGCGTGGAGCGCATGCCCAAAGGCTTCGGCCTGACCTTCATCGACCACCTCACCCACAACCTCTATCCCGGCAACATGGCGCAGTGGGCGGACTACTACGAGCGGCTGTTCAACTTCCGCGAGATCCGCTACTTCGACATCAAGGGCGCCAAGACCGGGCTGTTGTCCAAGGCCATGACCGCACCGGACGGCATGGTGCGCATCCCGCTCAACGAATCCCACGACCCCAAGTCGCAGATCAACGAATACCTGGACGCGTACAAGGGCGAGGGCATCCAGCACATCGCCTGCTTCACCGACGACATCTACACCACGGTCGAGGCGATGCGGGCGGCGGGCGTTGAGTTCCTGGACACGCCGGACACCTATTTCGAGGTGATCGACCAGCGCATCCCCGATCACAACGAGGACGTGCCACGTCTGACCCGCAACAAGATCCTGATCGACGCCGACGTGGAAACCGGCCAGCGCAAGCTGCTGCAGATCTTCACCCAGAACGCGATCGGCCCGATCTTCTTCGAGATCATCCAGCGCAAGGGCAACGAAGGCTTCGGCGAAGGCAACTTCAAGGCGCTGTTTGAAAGCATCGAGCGCGACCAGATGCGGCGCGGCGTGCTGTAGGCCACTGCTTTGGCCCCTCTCCCCCGAGGAAGGGGAGAGGGGCTTTAAACCACGCGAGCGCAGGCATGGCAGAGCGATCGAAGACTCCAGGGCAATACCAGACCGGCTTCGGCAACCATTTCGCCAGCGAGGCGATCGCGGGGGCGTTGCCGATCGGGCGCAATTCACCGCAGCAGGTGGCCTTCGGCCTCTATGCCGAACAGCTGTCGGGCACCGCGTTCACCGCGCCGCGCAGCGAGAACCGGCGCAGCTGGCTGTACAGGATCCGGCCGGCGGCCATGCACGGGACCTTTGCTGCGTTCGACGGCGCGCCGGGCTTCCACAACGTGTTTGGCGATGGGCCGGTCAGCCCGGACCAGTTGCGCTGGTCGCCGCTGCCGTTGCCGGCGGCGCCGACGGATTTCATCCAAGGCCTGGTGACGATGGCCGGCAACGGTTCGGCCGAACAGCAGCACGGCGTGGGCCTGCACCTGTATGCGGCCAATCACGACATGGCCGGGCGCTGGTTTTACGACGCCGATGCAGAATTGCTGATCGTCCCGCAGCTGGGCCGACTGCGCATCGCCACCGAGTTGGGCGTGCTGGAAGTGGAACCGCAGCAGGTCGCGGTGATTCCGCGCGGCGTGCGCTTTGCGGTGACGCTGCCCGACGGCCAGGCGCGGGGCTATGTGTGCGAGAACTTCGGCGCGCTGCTGCGTCTGCCGGACCTGGGGCCGATCGGGGCCAACGGCCTGGCCAATCCGCGCGATTTCGAAACGCCGCGGGCGGCGTACGAGGATGTCGAAGGCGCGGCTGTGGGACAGCATTTCGAGTTGATCGCCAAGTTCCAGGGCCATCTGTGGCGGACCGACATCGGCCACAGCCCGCTGGACGTGGTGGCCTGGCACGGCAACTGCGCCCCTTACCGCTACGACCTGCGCCGCTTCAATACGATCGGTTCGATCAGCTTCGACCATCCCGATCCGTCGATCTTCACCGTGCTGACCTCGCCCAGCGACACGCCGGGCACGGCCAACCTGGATTTCGTGATCTTCCCGCCGCGCTGGTTGGTGGCCCAGGACACCTTCCGGCCGCCGTGGTTCCACCGCAACGTGGCCAGCGAATTCATGGGCCTGGTGCACGGTGCCTACGACGCCAAGGCCGACGGCTTTGCCCCGGGCGGCGCATCGCTGCACAACGGCATGAGCGGGCACGGGCCGGATGCGGCGACGTTCGAGAAAGCCTCGCGTGCCGATCTCTCCAGGCCCGACGTCATCGCCGACACGATGGCCTTCATGTTCGAAACGCGCGCGGTGTTGCGACCCACGCGCCAGGCGATGGACGCGCCGTACCGGCAGCGCGATTACCAGCAGTGCTGGGCCGGATTGAAGCGCAACTTCCAGCCGCCGGGCTGAAGCGTCAGGCTTCCAGCGCCAGGCCCAGGCGGGCCAGCGCCGGCAGGTGTTCCTCGGGCAGGACTTCACCCAGGCGGTTCTGCACGCGCTGCGCATAACCGGGCGAGGTGAGCTGCGGCAGCAGGGTCAGCGCTTCGAGCATCACCTCGACCGCGGCGTGCTCCTCGGTGGTGCGATGCAGTTGCTGGTGCAGGCGCTGGGCGGCCGGATCGCGTTGCAGTTCCAGCATGCCCAGCAGGTAGAGCCGCGCGGCCACCAGCGAGCGCCGATGCGGGGCGGCAGGCGTGAGCGCCACGGGTGCCGATGCAGGCGTGGCGACGGGTGCTTGCGCCGATGTGGCCAGCATGTCGTGCAGCGTGCGCTCGGCGTCCAGGGTCAGGTAGCCATCACGGATCAGCGTGGAGACGTGCGCGGCGGTTTCGGCGCCCAACAGCTGGGTGAGTTCGACAAGCGAGCGTCGGCCGTCGGCCATGATCAGCACCCGGCGCTGGCGCATGTCCAGGCCTGCGCGGTGGGTCTGCAGGGCGGTGTGGGCCAGGGCGGTCTTGCGCGGTTGCATGTCGGTGGATCGAAGGGGCTCGCGCCAGCGTCCACGGCGCAGATGAAATGGTCATGACACGGCGTGGGCTTTGTGCGCAAGACGTGCGCGGGCGCGGGTTTTCGCTGGATTCACGCCTGCCGGCTAGGCTGGCGGCTCATGAAGCCACCGAGTACCGCCACGATGAAGTCCCTGCTGCCGCTGTCCGCTGCCTTGTTGCTGGTCCTTGCGGCCTGCAAGCCCGCCGATGCGCCGCAGGCGCCGGTCACCAGCACGCCGGCCGCATCGCAACCGGCGTCGCTGCCGGAGCCGGTCCAGGCAGCGCAGACGCCGGCGTCCACCCAGCTTGCCACCTTTGCAGGCTATGGCGATCTGAAGCTGGGCAGCACCTCGGAGGAAGCCAAGCAGGCCTGGGGCGGTGAGCTCAACAGCAGCACCCCGTCCGAAGCTGGCGCCTGCTACCAGCTCACGCCCAAGTGGGCGACCGACAAGGCCGACGTGGCCTTCATGATCGAAGGCGACCACTTCGTCCGCTACGACGTGACCACCGCCAAGGAGACCGCGCCGGACGGTGGCAAGGTCGGCATGACCGAGGCCGAGCTGCGCGCGCTGTATGGCGCCGCGCTGCAGGCCATGCCGCACAAGTACGTGGAAGGCGGCAAGTACCTGAGCGTGGAGGACGCCGGTGGCACCAAGCTGGTGTTCGAGACCGGCGCCGATGGCAAGGTCACCAGCTGGCGCGTTGGCCTGTCGCCGCAGATCGATTACGTGGAAGGCTGCGCGTAAGCGGTGGCGATCCGCATGACGGAAGAAGGCGCCCGAGGGCGCCTTCTTCGCATCAGGCCCTAGGCCTTGCGCGGGAACAGGTAGATCACCGTGCCCACCACCACCGCCGCGCCCACCGCCACCAGGTTGGCGGCGCTGGCGCTGCACAGCAGGCCCAGGGTCAGCAGCAGCGCCAGGATGGGAATGAGCGGGCCGCCCGGCAGGCGCAGTGCGTTGGGGTTGTCGCGATGGCGACGCGCCAGCACCAGCACCGCCGCGGCCGTGCCGATGTAGGCCAGCAGCCGGGTGACCATCGACAGCAGCGCCAGCTGCTCGAACGAGCCCGACAGCGCCAGGGCCACCGACAGCACGCCCTGGAGGATGATCGCCGCCGCTGGCGTGCGGAAGCGCGGATGCACCCGTGCCAGGATCTTCGGCCCGAAACCGTCCTGCGCCAGCGCGAACAGGAAGCGCGGCCCCAACATCACCGTGTTGCTGGTCGTGCCCAGGATCGAGATCACCGCACCGACGGTGAGCACCAGCGCGAGGCCTTCGCCGCCGAAGCGGCTGGCCGCGTCGGCCAGCGGCGAGGCCGACGCGGCCAGGCCGGGCAGGGTGCCCATCGCCACCACCTGGACCGCCGCGTAGATCAGGGTGACCAGCACGATCATGGTGATCAGCGCGAATGGCACGTCGCGGCGGGGGTTGCGGAACTCACCGGCCGCGGCCGGGATGTTTTCGAAGCCCGCATAGGCGAACAGCAGCAGCAGCGCCGCCTGGCCAAGGTTGGGCAGGTTGCCCAGGTCCGGCGCGGTGCCGGCGAAGGCCATCGACCAGTCCATGAAGAACAGGCCGACACCGACGAACAACAGCAACGGCACCAGCTTGCCGATCACCAGCGCCACGCCAGTGCGCGCGGCCGAGCGCACGCCGATCACGTTGATCGCGGTGAGCAGGCTCAGCGAGCCGATCACCACCAGGAGCCGTCCTGCGCCCGTGGCGGCGTAGGGCCAGAACCGCGACACCGCATCGGCCAGGCCATTGCCCAGGGCGGCGGCCGAGCTGATGCGGGTCAGCCAGATCATCCAGCCGACCTGAAACCCGGCATAGCGACCGAAGGCCTCGCGCGCATACAGATAGCTGCCACCGGGCTGGTCGAAATAGCTCGCCGCCTGCGCATAGCACAGCACCAGCAGCGCCACGGCCACGCCAGCCAGCAGCACCGCCCACAGGCTCAACGGACCCATCAGCGCCACGGTCGCCGCCGGCAGCAGGTAGATGCCGCTGCCGATCACGTCATTGATGGACAGGCCGACGATCTGCCAGCGGCTGACCGCGCGGACGAGCTGGCCGTCCCGGGGTGGGGCGCTCAACGCGCCGGCCCGGCGGTCAGCAGCGGCAACGACCAGGCATGCTGCAGGCGGATGTACTCGGCCCTGGGCAACAGCACGAACAGGGGCTGCTTCTTTGGATCCAGCCAGGCCTGCAACGCTTCCATGCTGGCCGGCGCCATCGCCGTGCAGCCGGCGGTGGCCTCGCCCGGCGTGCGCCACAGGTGGGCGAAGATGCAGCTGCCGCGCCTGGGCGTGGCCCTGGGGTTGTGCTGGATCACAAAGCCCTGCCTGTAGCGCACGTCACCGTTGTTGTGCAGGTCCAGGCGCATGTGCTCGCTGGCCCCTTCCACTCCGAGCGCGCCGACGTCCTTCTCGTCCACGATCTGGTTGTAGAACGGCGAGTCCGGCACGTCGATGCACCAGCTGCTGGCCTGCATCTGCTGGTAGGCGAGCCTGGTGGTGACCTTGGGCGCATAGCCGAATGCCTGGCCGATGCCGTAGATGCCGGCCGGGCTGCGGCCATCGCCTTCCTGTTTCTGCGGGCCGGCCTTCTGCGGCGGGAACAGGCCTTCGCCCCAGGCGCTGCCATGCTTGCCGATGGCCACGGCGAAGGCCTGCGGCGCCGGCTTCCAGCCCTTGCCGTCGCGCACGTAGGTCTGCAGCTGGCCTTGCGTGTCGTCCCAGCCGGTGGTGGTGACGACGACCAGTTGCTGGGCCTGCTGCATCGGTGCCAGCGCCGGCGGCGCTTTCTTCGCCAGCACCGGCGTGGCTGCCAGGATCGCCGCCAGCAGCAGCCAGCGGGTGCGAGGGAGTGAGGATGGTCGTGCAGGCAGGAACATGGTCACTCCGGGCAGGGATCAGGAATCGAGCAGGTGCTGGACCCGCTCCAGGTTCACCGCCAGCTGGCGCTCGCGATCAGGATTGGTCTGGCACAGCAATACAAACACGAAATCGAGCAGCGATTGCAGCGACGCGCGGTACAGTAGCTGTTCGATGTGTGGCGCAGGGTCGTGCGCGGACACCACCAGCGCCGCATCGGCGTGGGCGCGCAACGGGTTGGCGGTGTGGCGGGTGATGGACACGACCGCGCCGCCGGCATCCTGGAAAGTGCGCGAGAGCTGGGACAGCTGCGGCAGCTTGCCGAACTCGGAGAACAGGATCAGCACGTCCCCGGCGCGCGCGGCGGAGATGTTGGTCATCATCAGGATCGCGTCGGCGTGGTGCACGGTCAGCATGCCCAGCAGCGACAGGCGCATGGCGAACTCGCGCGCGAACAGGCCATCATCGCCCAGGCCACAGACAAACACCTTCTGCGCCTGGTCCAGGCGCGCCACGATCTGCTCGATGTGGGCGCGCGGATTGAGCAGGCGGGTTTCTTCTTCCGCCGCGGCCTTGCTGCGGCGCAGGGCGTCCTGCAATTGCGCGTAGGCGTCACCGGGCGTGGTTTGCGTGTCGTCCGACGCCGGCTGCGGCCCACCGCCACGCGCCACCGCCTGCCCGACCGAATACTTCAGGTCCGGATAACCCTTGAAGCCCAGCTTCTGGCTGAACTTGACCACGCTGGATTGGCTGATGCCCAGCGCGCTGGCCAGCTGCTGGGAGGAGTAATCGCGCAGCAGGTGCGCGTTGTCCAGGATGTAGTCGGCAATGCGCCGTTCGATCGCCGACATGCGATCGCGCTCGGAACGGATCTTGACCAGGGGCGGCATGGGGTCGTGGTCTCCGCGCGGCATCAGGGATGACGCCCGCAAGCGAGGCTGCGCTCGTTGTTGTTTCGGTTGATCCGGCTTTTCAGGTTGCCCCTGCTGTCATTGTTGCTGTTGCTGTGGTTGTTGCTGTTGCGGTTGTTGCTGCAGTTGTTG
>JBIIHJ010000171.1:0-8040 GCA_044235875.1 Pseudoxanthomonas sp. | reverse complement strand
CCGGGGAGCACGCTCCGCTCTAGAGGGGGCGCTGGCGATCTGATTCATCATGCTGCTCCGCGGCTCTTCGCTTGCGCACGCCGCGCGTGTAGAGCGGAGCTTGCTCCGCTGCTCTTCGCGGCCAGCGCCCAAGGCAAGGCCAGCATTCCAGGCGAGGGCAGCATTCCAGGCAAAAGCAGCATTCCAGGCAAGGCCAGCGGAGCAAGCTCCGCTCTACAGGGGGCGCTGGCGATCTGATTCATGGTGCAGGCTCCGCGGCAGCCAGCGCCGGCAGCAGCTGTTGCTGGATGATGGCCTGGTCCAGCGGGCCGACGTGTTTCCAGCGCACGATGCCCTGGGCGTCGATCAGGAAGGTTTCCGGTGCGCCATAGATGCCCCAGTCGAGCGATGCGCGTCCCTCGACGTCGCTGACGATGGTGGCGTAGGGATCGCCGAACTGGCCCAGCCAGCGCAGCGCGTCGGCCGGTTCGTCCTTGAGGTCGTAGCCGATCACGCGGACCTTGCCGGTCCTGGCGAAGGCGCTGATGACCGGATGCTCGACCCGGCATTCCGGGCACCAGCTGCCCCACACGTTGAGCAGGTAGGGCTTGCCGCGTAGCGTGGCGAAATCCAGTGTCTTGTCGGATGCGTGCAGCAGCGGCAACACGGTGGCCGGCGCGGGCTTGCCGATCAGCGCGGAGGGCAGGGCCTGGCGGTCCGGACGATCCGAGCGCTTGACCGAGACCAGCAGCAGCGCGAACACGGCCAGCAGGCACAGCACGCCGATCACCAGCGCGGTGCGCGGCAGCCCGCGGCGTTCGGAGGTCGTGTTCATGCCGGCGCCTGTTCCTTGCGGCGGCGGAAGCGGCGATCGGTTGCGGCGACCAGGCCGCCGAGCGCCATCAGCACCGCGCCGGCCCAGATCCAGCGCACCATCGGCTTGACCTGGATGCGCACGGCCCAGGCGCCGTTGCCAAGCGATTCGCCCAAGGCGACGTAGACATCGCCGAGCACGCCGGGGCGCACGGCCGATTCGGTCATGACCTGGCCGCCGCTGGCATAGGCGCGTTTTTCCGGATGCAGGGTCTGCAGCGGCTTGCCGTGGCGGCTGAGCTGCAGGGTGGCGTAATCGGCGGTGTAGTTCGGGCCTTGGCTTTCGGCCACGCCGTCGAAGGCGAAGCCATAGCCGCCGACCTCGACGCTTTGCCCGGGCTTGAGCGCGACTTCGCGCTGCACGTTGAGCGCCTCGACCATCAGCGCGCCGATCAGGAACACCGCCAGGCCGAAGTGCGCCAGGCTCATGCCCAGCATCTCGGCGGTCATGCGGCCCTGCGCGCGCACGCGGCTCCAGACAAAGCGCAGCGTGCCGCCGCCGACCCACAGCGCGCCGACGATGGCCGCAGCGGCTTTCCACTTGCCCTGCGGCGCCAGGAAAAATGCCGCCACGCCGCCCACCAGCGCCAGCACCGCCCACGGCACCAGCATGGCGATCACGCGCGAAGGCTGCTCACGCTGCCAACGGAACAGCGGCCCGAACGGCACCAGCAGCACCAGCGGCGCCATCAGCAGGATGAACAACAGGCTGAAGTATGGCGGGCCGACCGAGATCTTGCCCAGGTCCAGCGCATCGGCCAGCAGCGGATACAGCGTGCCCAGCGCGACCATCGCGCAGGCCGAGCCCAGCAGCACGTTGTTGGCCAGCAGCAGGGTCTCGCGCGAACTTGCCGCAAACGGCGCGCCATCGGCGAACTGCGGCGCGCGCAGCGCGTACAGCAGCAGCGAACCGCCGACCACGATGCCAAGGAAGATCAGCACGAACAGGCCGCGCGTGGGATCGGCCGCGAACGCATGCACGCTGGTCAGCACGCCCGAGCGGACCAGGAACGTGCCCAGCAGCGATAGTGAGAACGTGGCGATGGCCAGCAGCAGGGTCCAGCTGCGGAAACTCCCGCGTTTTTCGGTCACCGCCTGCGAATGCAGCAGCGCCGCGCCGGCCAGCCACGGCATGAAGCTGGCGTTTTCCACCGGATCCCAGAACCACCAGCCGCCCCAGCCCAGTTCCGAATATGCCCACCAGCTGCCCAGTGCGATGCCGCCGGTCAGGAACGCCCAGGCCACGTTGGTCCACGGCCGGGTCCAGCGCAGCCAGCGCGCATCGACATGCCCATCCAGCAGCGCGGCGATGGCGAAGGCGAACGGCACCGCAAAGCCCACGTAGCCCAGGTACAGCATTGGGGGATGGATGATCATCCCCGGGTCCTGCAGCAGCGGATTGAGGTCGCGGCCCTCGGCGGCGGCCGGCAGCAGCCGCGCGAACGGATCGGAGGTGAAGATCAGGAATGACAGGAAGCCGATGCTGACCACGCCCATCACGCCCAGCACGCGTGCGATCACGCGCTCGGGCAGCGCCTCGGAAAACAGCGCCACCGCCGCGGTCCACAGCGCCAGCACCAGTGCCCACAGCAGCAACGAGCCTTCGTGCGAGCCCCACACCGCGGTATAGCGGTAGACCATCGGCAGCAGCGAGTTGGAGTTTTCGGCCACGTACTTGACCGAAAAATCCTGGGTCACGAACGAGATGGTCAGGATCACGAAGGCCAGGCCGACCGCGACCAGCTGCGACAGGGCCGCCGGCCGCGCCACCGCCATCAAGGTCGTGTTGCCGCGCTGCGCACCGACCAGCGGCAGCAGCGCCTGCAGCACCGACACCAGCAGGGCAAGGATCAGGGCGAATTGCCCAAGTTCAGGCAGCACGGGCAACCCTCGGAAGCGGCATGTCGATCCCCGCGCGGGCGGGGACACAGAACACGGACATCAGCGCGCCGCCGCCGCGGGTGGTTGCACCGCCACGTCGTGCTTCTGGTGCGCCTTGCCCATTTTTTCGGCCACTTCCTTGGGCAGGTAGGTTTCGTCGTGCTTGGCCAGCACTTCGGTGGCGACGAACTGGCCGCCCTGCATCGAGCCGGTGGCGATCACCGCCTGGTCCTCGCGGAACAGGTCCGGCAGGATCCCCGTGTACAGCACCGGCAGTTGCGCGTCGCCATCGGTGACGCGGAAATGCGCATCAAGCGAGCCGTCGGGCCGCTTGAACGAACCGCGCTCGACCATCCCGCCCAGGCGGAAGCGCGACTGGCTGCCGGCCTCGCCCTTGAGCACCTCGGATGGCGTGTACAGATACGCCACGTTGCGCTGCAGGGCCATGGCCACCAGTGCGGTGGCGGCACCGGCCGCCAGCACCAGCACTATCAGCAGCAGCAGCCGGCGACGACGGACCGGATTCATCGCACCAGCTCGGTATCGGCGGCAGGCGCGGGCTTGCCGCGACGCTGCTGGCGGCTGCCACGCAGGCGTGCATCGCGCAGCAGCCTGCGCAGCTGCAGGCGCGGCACGACGAAATCCCACGCCAGCACCAGCACGAACACCGCGTAGGCTGCGATCACGTAATGCAGGTAGCTCATGCGCGTTCCCCGGCCAGTTTGGCGACCCAGTCCTTGCCCGACTCGCGGCGCAGGTTGTCGGCGCGCGCGCGCATCAGCAGCGAGCCGGCAAACCAGCACTTGGTCGCCAGCACCATGATCCACAAAGGCGCGATCATGCTCGCGTCCATGTGCGATTTGCCGAACAGATTGATCGTCTGGCCCTGGTGCAGCGAGTTCCACCACACCACCGAATAACGGATCACCGGCAGCAGCGCCACCCCGACGATGGCCAGCAGGCCCGCGGCACGCGCCGCGGCGCGGCGGTCCTCGATGGCCGCGTACAGGCCCATCACGCCCAGGTAGAGGAACAGCAGGATCAGCTCGGTGGTCAGGCGCGGATCCCAGTCCCACCACGTGCCCCACATCGGCTTGCCCCAGATCGAACCGGTCGCCAGGGTGATGACGGTGAAGGCCGCGCCGATCGGCGCGCAGGCCATGGCCAAGATCTCGCACAGCTTGATCCGCCAGATCAGCGCGATGGCCGCGTACAGCGCCATCAACCCGAACACGAACATGCTCATCCAGGCACTGGGCACGTGGATGTAGAGGATGCGGAAGCTGTCGCCCTGCTGGTAGTCCGAGGGCACGACGAACAACGCCTGCCACAGGCCCAGGCCCAGCAGCACCAGCCCGGCCAGATGGCACCAGGGCGCCCAGCGCGCGGCGAAGCGGTCGAAGATCGGTGGAGACCCCAGCCGGTGGAACCACACCACCACGGCATTCTTGTTGGACATCGCAACCTGCTCGCTTCAAGGAGGAGCCGGGTCCGAGCGGGGACGGACGAACGGCACGACCTGCCACGCGGAGATGCGTGTGCTGGCGTTCCGTGCATTTTTTCAGAAAGGGGGCCGCCGCGCCAATGACGGTCGCGGCGGTAGGTGACGCGATTCAGTCCATCGGGACCGCAATGCGCTTATTTGAGGGTCAGGGTGCCCTTCATCAGGGTCGAATGGCCCGGGAAAGTGCAGAAATACGAAAACGGCCCGCCCGCCAGCTTGGCCACCGGAATCTTGACCGAGGTGGTCTCGCCGCTGCCGATCAGCTTGCTGTGCGCGACCACGCGCGCATCGCCGGCCTTGACGTAGTCGGCTTCTTCGCCGGCAGCGATACCGTCGCTGGCCACGCCGGAAAGGTCGGCTGTCTTGGCCACCACCACGTTGTGGCCCATCACGTTCTTGGGCAGCTTGCCCGGGTGGGACAGATTGATGGTGAAGTCCTTGCAGCTCTTGGGCACGTCGATGTTGGCCTTGTCGAACTTCATCGCGTCATCGCCGGCCAGGTCGACAGAACAGGTGGCGGCCTGGGCGGCCAGCGGTGCCGACAGCAGCAGGGTCATCGCGATCAGGGTCTTGCGCAGCATGCGGTTCTCCAGAGAATCCGGGTTGAGGGTTGCAATGCGATCGTCGCAGACCTGGAGGCCGTTGTGCGCGAACACGCGTGAGCAGGCACCTCACGGTGCCAGGCAGCGCATGCCTGGGCGCAGGAAATCGTGCCGTGTGGTCTGACCGATTGGAAACACTGCGCTTGGCAGATCAAGGCGTTCGCCAGCTGGCTCGGGCCAAGGTCCAAGACGCCCGGCGTCAGTTGAGTGCGATCCGGAGCGCGGCGGCGGCCACCATCGGCGCCAGCACCAAGGCGATCACAAGGCCCGCGCCGAGCAGCAGCAGTGCGCCGACCGCATCCAGTCCCTGCGCGCTGGCCGCCACGCTGCCGGCGCCGAACACCAGGACCGGCACGTACAGCGGCAGCGCCAGCAGCGCCAGCAGGATCCCCGAGCGGCGCATGCCCACCGTCAGCGCGGCGACCACCGCGCCGAGCAGGCTCAGCAGTGGCGTGCCCAGCAGCAACGAGGCCATCAGCACCGGTAGCTGCGCGTGCGGCAGCTGCAGCAGTTCGCCCAGCAGCGGGGTGACCAGCACCAACGGCAGGGCGGTGGTCAGCCAGTGGGTGAAGACGCGCACGGCGACCAGCCAGGCCAGCGGCACCGGGGCCAGGATCCATTGTTCGAGCGAACCATCCTCGGCATCGCCGCGGAACAGCGTATCCAGCGCCAGCAGCCCTGCCAGCAGCACCGCCAGCCACAGCACGCCCGCGGCGACCCTGGACAGCAGCGCCGGCGCGCCGCCCAGCGACAGCGCGAACAGCACTACCACCAGCAGCGCAAACAGCGCGGGCTGGAAGGCATCGCCGCGCCGGCGCCACATCAGGCGCAGATCGCGCTTGAACAGGGCCGCGGCCACGCTGGGCAGGGTCGGCAGGCTCACGTGGCCGCGTCCTGCGCTGCCGCCGCGATGTCACTGCCCAGGTCCAGCATCCGCGTGCGCACCGGCGGCGCGGCGTAGGCGCCGTGGGTGGTGACCAGCGCCGCGCCGCCGCTGCGCAGGTGCGCGGCGACCATGCGGTTGACCAGGGTGATGCCGTCCAGGTCCAGGTTGGCGTAGGGCTCGTCGAGCAGCCACAGCGGCGCGGGTGCCAGCCACAGGCGGGCCAGCGACAAGCGCTTTTTCTGGCCGGCCGAGAGCTGGCGCGCTGGGATGTCCTCATAGCCGGCCAGGCCGGTCAGGGCCATGGCATCGATCGGCTGCTGGTTCGGGCGCCGGCCGTGCAGGCCGCACAGGAATTCCAGGTTTTCCAGTGCACCCAGATCACCCTTCAACGCCGGCAGATGCCCCAGGTAGGCGATCGCACGGGCGCGCGCGGCGCTGGCAGCAGGAATTCCGTCGAGCAGGATCTGGCCGTCATCGGCCCGTAGCAGGCCAGCCAGTACGCGCAGCAGCGTGGTCTTGCCGGCACCGTTGCCGCCCTGGACCAGCAGTGCTTCGCCGGCATCGACGTGGAAATCGAGCGGCCCGAACACCGGTTCCTCGTTGCGGCTGAAAGCCAGTGCCTGGACGGACAGCAGGGGCGGGCGCGGGGCGTCGGACGTCATCGCGCGCATTGTAGGGCGCGATCAGCCGGCGCGGTTCGCCGGGCGCAGCGTCAGGCGATCCAGTCGGTGAAGGCGTCGTCGGCGCAGTCGTGCGGCTGGGCGTGCTGCATGCGCAGCCGCACCGGCTCGCCCGCGTGCCAGTAGAGCGTGCCGGCCTGGCCGTAATCGCGGGCCAGCGCGTCGGCCTGCTCCGGTGGCATGTCCAGCACCAGCCAGCCGTGTTCGACCGCGCCGCCCTGGGCGTTGCAGCCCAGCGCACGGTGGATGACGTGGCCGCCGTCGAGCAGGCGGGCCTCGAGTGCGTCGCCGGCTTCCAGGTTGCCGCATTCGCCGGCAGGCCGCGAATGGGGATTCCAGGCCGTGACGAACTGGTAGCGGGCCGCGCCCAGCTGGCGTTCCACGTCCTCGGCCGACTGGCCGACCTGGAACAACCATTCCTGGCGTCCGACCACCACGAAGTAATGCGCGGCGGCATAGAGCCGGGCCAGTTGGCCGATGGTCGGTTCGGGCGGTGCGGTTTCCCCTGTCATGGCGCGGATCATGGCGATTTCGTGGCGCCGCTGCCATCGCCCGAAGGTCGCGGATCGGCTCAATCCGACATGCGGCATCAGGACGGGGTTGTGCGGCGGATCCAGGCCCGCAGGTGCGCAGTCGAACGCTGTATTTCGCCTGGGCACCGCGTCCGCCACGTGGCTTGCGTACACTCGGCGGCCCCGACGCACACCGCTGGAACCATGTCCCTGCAGACCAAACTGCCCCGCGTGGGCACCACCATCTTCACCGTGATGTCGCAGCTGGCCGCCGAACACGGCGCGGTCAACCTGGGCCAGGGCTTCCCGGACTTCGCGGTGCCCCAGCGCCTGGTGGACGAACTGGACAAGGCCATGCGCGCCGGCCACAACCAGTACCCGCCGATGCACGGGGTGGCGCCGCTGCGCCAGGCCATCGCCGGCAAGGCGCTGCGCTGCTATGGCGCGCACGTGAACCCGGACACCGAGATCACCGTGACCAGCGGCGCCACCGAGGCGCTGTTCAATGCCATCCACGCGGTGGTGCGCCCAGGCGAGGAAGTTATCGTGCTGGATCCGGCCTACGACAGCTATGAGCCGGCGATCGACCTGGCTGGTGCCAAGGCGGTGCACGTGGCGTTGGACCCGCAGACCTTCGCGGTGGACTGGGACAGGGTGCGCGCGGCGGTCACGCCCAGGACACGCCTGATCATGATCAACAGCCCGCACAACCCATCGGGCGCGATGCTGGGCAAGGCCGATCTCGAGGCGTTGACCAAGATCCTGGAAGGCACCGACATCTTCCTGATCTCCGACGAGGTCTACGAGCACATCGTGTTCGACGGCCGCGTGCACGAATCGATCCTGCGCTGGCCCGAGCTGGCCGCGCGTGCCTTCGTGATCTCCAGCTTCGGCAAGACCTACCACTGCACCGGCTGGAAGATCGGCTACGCGATCGCGCCGCCAGCGTTGACCGCCGAGTTCCGCAAGGTGCACCAGTACAACACCTTCACCAGCTTCGCGCCCGCGCAGTACGCCTTCGCCGCGATGCTGGAGGCCGAGCCGGAACACGACGAGCAGCTCGGCGCGTTCTATCAGGCCAAGCGCGATCGTTTCCGGGAGCAGCTGCTGGGCACCAAGCTCA
>JBIIHJ010000170.1:0-8045 GCA_044235875.1 Pseudoxanthomonas sp. | reverse complement strand
TGGCCACGTCGGCCACCGCATCGGCGCGCAGGGGCGGAAAGTCGTGCGTCAGTCCGTTGCGCACGGCCCACCAGGGGTAACCACTCTTCAGGTCCAGCATGGCGTCCGCCGATGTTTCTTGGACGCACAACGTAGACCGCGCCCGATGCAGGGCGCGTGCAGGCCTTCAGCGCGGCAGGGCGCCGTGCAGGAACTGCTCCACCGAGCCGTCGATGAAGGCCAACACGTCGTCGGTGTCGGGATTGGCCATGTAGCCGCAGGCGGTGCGCACGGTCAGGTCACCGAACAGCATCATGAAGAACTGCGTGGCTGCCAGGTCCGCGCTGGTGTGCAGAACCATCGCCCCCGCCGAAACCTGGCGCTCGAAGTAGCTGCCCAGCCGGCTGCGGATGGTGGCAATGGCGTGGTCGAAATAGAAATCGCGCAGATCCGGGAACGCCCGGCCTTCCCCGATGACGATCCGGTTGACCAGGTAGGCATCGCGGGTGGTCAGGCTCTGTGCGATCGAGCGGCCGGCCTTGCGCAGCGCATCCTGCGGTGGCAGCCCGTCCAGCTCCAGCGCCTCGAGCTGGTTGGCCAGGTCCTGGAGGCGGCGCTCGACGATGGCGAAGGCCAGGCCTTCCTTGTCGCCGAAGGCGCGGTACAACGTGGCTAGCGAGCCGCCGGCGCGGGCCACGATCTCGCTCAGGCGCGCCTGCTGGTAGCCCTTTTCGGCAAAGACGTCGGTGGCCGCATCGAGGAATTTCTCGACCCGTAACTCCCCTCGACGACAGAGTTCGACATGACGCGACGCACGCGCCGCGGGCATCGGGGTTTTTTGCGCGGAACTGGGCATGGCAGTGGGGGATCCGTCTGAGAGCAACAGCCGTAACCAATCTACCAAGATTGCCGCATGCGCCATGTTGCGTCGCAATAGCGACACGCATCGACAGGGTTTGCCATGACCAGGAAGGATCCAAGAAAAAAGGCCGGCGTAAGCCGACCTTTTCCTGTTCTGGTGCCGAAGGTGGGACTCGAACCCACACGCTTTTAAGGGCGGCGGATTTTGAGTCCGCTGCGTCTACCATTCCGCCACTTCGGCGTGGCCGCGCAGTATAGCGGCACGATCGCCGCAGGGGTATGGGCGATTGTGTCGCAAGCGGCCGGCGGTGTCCGGCGCGATGAGGCGCCGGAGGCGGCGTCGCCTGACGATGCGGTCAGACAGGCCCGTTTTTGATGCGTTGCAGAATGCATTGCCGCAGGCGATCCGTATCGTGACAGCGCTGTCACCGCATGCCATGCGTGCGACAGACAGCCCGCTCGGCGGTATCGGCGGCCGATCCTCGACCTTCAAGGCCTTTCCTTCGACTCATGCGCGAACGTCACCGAGCCCATGCCGCTCGCCAGGTCATCGCGCGTCGCGGCCTGGTCCGGGCCGACCGGCGCGGCCGTGGACTCGCGCAGCTGCAGGGCGTAGTCCATGCGCACCATGTCGCCATGGTCGGGGGCCTGGATCGCCTTGAGCAGTTCCAGCGTCGCCACCCGGCCCATGTCGCGGGTCGGCTGGCGCACGGTGGTGAGCGAAGGAAAGATGTGGCGCGAGATGGGTGTGTCGTCGAAGCCGCATACCGACAGATCCTGCGGAATGCGCAGCCCGCGCTCCCCGGCCACGCGGATCACGCCGGCGGCCATGTCGTCGTTGGCGGCGAAGATCGCGGTCGGGCGCTGCTCCAGGTCCAGCAACTGGTTGGCGCCGCGCACGCCGGACTCGAAAGTGAATTCGCCCTTGACCACCAGCGTCGGCTCGTAGGCGATGCCGGCATCACGCAGCGCCTCGCGATATCCGGCGTAGCGCCACTCGGCCGCGCCGTGGGTCGGCGGACCCTTGATGTGGCCGATGCGGCGATGGCCCAGGTCGATGAGGTGCGACATCATTTCGCGCACGGCCGCGTGCTCGTCCACGGTCACGCCAATGCGGCCGCGATGGGTCCTCGGGGCGATGCTGGCAAACGGCAGGGCGGCCTCGTCCAGGAAGCCCAGCAGCTCCATGTCATCGGTCAGCGGCGGCGTCAGCACAAAGCCGTCCACGCCGTGCTGGCTGGCCAGTTCGCGCAGCTCGGCAATGGCCCGGCCTTCGCCGTACATCACCGGTGCGAGCACGAGCGTGTAGTGGCGCGCGCGGCAGGCATCGAGCACGCCGCCCTGGATTTCCATCAGGTAATTGCGCGAGGGGTTGTCGTAGGCCAGTGCCACCACGAAGGTGCGCCGGCTGGCCAGGCTGCGCGCGGACAGGTTGGGCTTGTACTGCAGCCGGTCGACCACTTCCTGCACGCGCCGGCGCGTGTCTTCGCTCACGCGCGGCTCCTGGTTGAGCACGCGCGACACCGTCTTCATCGAGACACCCGCCGCCGCGGCCACGTCTTCAAGTCTTACCCGCATCGACTCAACGTCCTTTACGTCATCGGTGTCCATCTTGCCAAAGTGTGCGGAAAAGCCGTGTTGCAGTTGCAGCATGGTTTGGCGCACCACGTCCCTGTGAGGAGAACCGCATGCGCTCGAACCCGTTCTTGAATCCCCGCCTGCCCGCGCGCGGCACGCTGGCCCTGATGTTGGCGGGCACCGCGCTGCTGGCCGGCGCGGCACCCGCCGACAAGGCGTCGACCGAGGCCGGCACCGCACATCCGGCGCTGTGGCCGCAGCTGCGCTCGCCGATCGCCCCCGATCCCAGGCTGGAAAAGCGCATCGACGCGCTGCTGGCGAGGATGAGCGTGGAAGAGAAAGTCGGCCAGGTGGTGCAGGGCGATATCGCCAGCATCACGCCGGAGGATCTCAAGACCTATCGCCTGGGCTCGATCCTGGCGGGCGGCAGCTCCGATCCAGGTGGCCAGTACAACGCGCCGGGCAAGGCCTGGCTGCAGCTGGCTGATGACTTCTACGCCGCGTCGATGGACACCAGCGGTGGCAAATACAACGCGATCCCGGTGATCTTTGGCGTCGACGCGGTGCATGGGCACAACAACGTGGTCGGCGCGACGCTGTTTCCCCACAACATCGGCCTGGGGGCGACCCATGACCCGGCGCTGATGGGCCAGATCGCCGCGGCCACCGCAGCGGAAATGCGCGCCACCGGCATCGACTGGACCTTCGCGCCGACCCTGGCCGTGCCGCAGGACGATCGCTGGGGCCGCACCTACGAGGGCTATTCGGAAAATCCCGAGGTCGTGCGCTCCTACGCCGGTCCGCTGATCCAGGGGCTGCAGGGCAAGCCCGGTGCGAAGGACTTCCTCAAGGGCGCGCACGTGGTGGCGACGGCCAAACATTTCCTGGCCGACGGCGGCACGTTCGAAGGTCGCGACCAAGGCGATGCGCGCATCGACGAAGCCACGCTGCGCGACGTGCATGGCGCCGGCTACCCGCCCGCGCTCAAGGCCGGCGTGCAGGCGGTGATGGTGTCCTTCTCCAGTTGGAACGGCGTCAAGATGAGCGGCAATGCCTCGCTGCTCGAAGACGTGCTCAAGCAGCGCATGGGCTTTGATGGCTTCGTGGTCAGCGACTGGAACGGCCACGCCAGCGTGCCCGGCGGCAGTCGCGAGAACTGCGTGCCCTCGTTCGTGGCCGGCGTGGACATGATCATGGCGCCCGATACCTGGAAGAGCTGCTACGAGCACCTGCTCGCCGCCGAGAACCGCCACACGCTGCCGGCCGGTCGCCTGGACGAAGCGGTGCGCCGCATCCTGCGGGTCAAGCTGCGCGCCGGCATGTTCGAGGCGGGCAGACCGTCCACGCGCGGCGTGGCCGGGCAGTTCGACCTGCTGGGCAACGCCGAACATCGTGCGGTCGCGCGGCGTGCCGTGCGCGAGTCGCTGGTGCTGCTGAAGAACGACAACAACGTGCTGCCGCTGGATCCGCGCAGGACGCTGCTGATCGCCGGCGACGGTGCCGACGACATGATGATGCAGTCTGGCGGCTGGACGCTGAGCTGGCAGGGCACCGGGCTGGCGGCGGCCGATTTCCCGCATGCGCAGACCATCGGTGCGGCGTTGCGCGAGCAGGTCGGCAAGGCCGGTGGCAGGGCCGAACTGGCCGCCGACGGCGCCTACACCACCAAGCCCGATGCGGCCGTGGTGGTGTTCGGCGAAACACCGTATGCCGAGTTCCAGGGCGACCTGAAGGTGCTGGCCTATCGTCCGGGCGACGACCGTGACCTGAAGCTGCTGCGCAAGCTCAAGGCCGACGGCATTCCGGTGGTGGCGGTGTTCCTGTCCGGCCGTCCACTCTGGATGAATCGCGAGATCAATGCCGCCGATGCCTTCGTGGCGGCCTGGCTGCCGGGCTCGGAAGGCGGCGGCGTGGCCGACGTGCTGCTGCGCGATGCGGCCGGCAAGGTGCAGCAGGACTTCCGCGGCAGGCTCTCGTATTCATGGCCGCGCACGGTGGTGCAGTCGCCGCTCAATGTCGGCCAGGCCGGCTATGACCCGCAGTTCGCCTATGGCTATGGCTTGAGCTACGCCAAGCCGGCCAAGGTCGGCGCCCTGTCGGAAGAAGCCGGCATGGACCTGGCTTCGCTCGGTTCGCAGACCTTCTTCTCGCGCGGCACGCCCGCCACTGGCTGGACCGTGCGCGTGCAGTCCAAGGTCGGCAAGCCGCGTTCGCTGTCGCAGGCGTCGGGCCAGAAAGACGCCCCGGACGTGGCGATCTCGCCGATCGACTACAAGGCGCAGGAAGATGCCTGGCGGATCGAGTGGAAGCAGAGCGGCGAGCTGGCCTTCATTGCGCCGCGCCCGCTGGACCTGGTCCGCGAAACCAACGGCAACGTGATGCTGCTGGTCACCCTGCGCGTGGACGTGCCGCCGAAGCAATCCGGCGCGGAACTGTTCATCGAATGCGGACCCGGATGCAGCGCGAGCGTGCCGGTCGACAAGGCATTGGCGGATGCACCGCGTGATGCCTGGGGCAAGGTCGGCATCCCGCTCAAGTGTTTCGCCGAGCGCAATGGCCAGATGGGCAATGTCAGTGCGGCGCTGGGATGGCGCATGCCGGCCGGCACCGTGCTGTCGGTGCATGAAGTAGGCTTTGGCACCGATGCCCAGCTCGTGCTGGAGTGCCCGGCGAAGTGATGCGCCTGTATTGCGCTGCATGAGCAACCGAAGCGCGGCGCACCGCCGCCGCGCTTCTAGCTTGGCGGCGCTAAAGCGTTGCCAGGAAGCCGCGCACCGCCGGATCGAAGCGCTCGAAATCGACCAGGAAGGCATCGTGCCCCTGCGGCGAGGGCAGGGCCACAAATTCGCTCTGCGCGCCGCCGGCACGCAGGCCCAGCGCGATCTGCTCCTGCTGCTGCAGGGGGAACAGGATGTCGGTGGTCGCGCCGATGGCAAGGGCTTTTTCAAGCTTGATGCTGGCCAGGGCGGTGGCGACGTCGCCATTGCCGTATTCGGCCAGGTCGAACCAGTCCATGGAGCGACTCAGGTAGAGATAGCAGTTGGGATCGAACTGGCGCACGAAGCGGCGCGCGTGGCCTTCCAGATAGCTTTCCACCTGGAATTCCAGGCCGAATGGATCTTCATCCGGGCGATCGGAGTCCAGGCGCACGCGGCCGAAGCGGCCATCCCATTCCAGTGCCGACCGGTAGGTGATCACGCCCAGCTTGCGCGCCATGCGCATGCCGCTTTCCGGATACGTGTCCTCGTCGTAGCGGCCGCCGTTCCAGGCCGGATCCAGGCGGATCGCCTCGCGCTGCAGCGAACGGATCGCGATCGAGAACGGCAACGCCTGCGCGCTGCCGGAGATGTTGATGTGGCTGCGCGCGATGCCCGGATTGGCGTGCAGCAGCGCCAGCGCGGTCATGCCGCCCATCGAATTGCCGATGACACAGGCCAGTTGCGCAATGCCCAGCGCGCGCACGACTTCGACCGCGGCCGCGGCACCGTCTTCGACCGACAGGTCCGGGAAATCCAGGCGGTAGATGTCGTCGCCGACTGGATCGCGTGAGGCGGGTCCGGTCGAGCCCTTGCAGCTGCCCAGCGAGTTGACGCAGACCACGAACCAGCGGTCGGTATCGATGGCCTTGCCGGGGCCGAGCATGGCCTCCCACCAGCCGGCAGCCGGATTGCCGGCATTGGCAGCGGCGTGCGCATCGGGCGACAGGCCGGTGACGATCAGCAGGGCGTTGTCGCGCTGCGCCGAAAGCGTGCCCCAGGTCTCGTAGGCGACACGCGCCTGGTGCAACGCGCCGCCGCGTTTCATCGGAAAGGGCGAGGTCAGTGCATGCCAGCGCGTGCCGGGCGGAATGAATTCGGTCATCGGCCAAGTTTAGCCGTTGGCGATATGCGGGCGGTCACAGGCGACGGTGCAGCGGCGGGCATACAGCGTGCCGCAGCGGGAAGATGGCTCAGGGTTGCCTGGCACCCAGTACCAGCTTTACCGATGACTTGGCCGGCAAGGTCACGCGCACCGGTGCCGATTCCAGATCGCCCTCGCTGCGCTGGGCATCGCCGCTGTTGGACAGGCGTGCGATGAGTTCGACTTGTTTCAGCGCCGACAGTTTGATCGTCGGCATCGGGCTGTCGCCGTCGCCCAGGGTGACGTGCAGCGGCAGGTCCTGCAGGGTGTGCTTCTGCACGGCAACCGGCATCGGCGGGCCGCCGACCTGACGGGCGATCACAAAGACGGTGGCGTCGCCGCGCAGGCGGACGCGGGCGGCAAAGTCGGGGTCCAGCGCCACCTCGACGGTCACCCCGGCGCTGGCCGGTGCAGCGGCAGGCGCTCCGGCCTTGAGTGGCGGCTGGCCCGCCTCGCGGCGGGCGGCGTCGATCTGTTCGCGCAGGCTGTTGGCGGTGTTGGCATCGACCTGGGCCAGCAGCGGTTCCCACGTGGCTGCGGCCTGTGCGGCCTGGCCGCGCTGGCGCTGGGCCACGCCGAGGAACCAACGCGCGCGCTGCTGGGTCGGGTCGACCAGCAGGGCGTGTTCGAGCATGGCCACGGCGCGGTCGTCCAGGCGGCGCTGCGGATCGGCCAGGCTGCGCGACTGCGCTGCCTCGATCAGTGCCTGGGCATCGTCGGGCAGCAGTCTGGCGGCGCGGTCGAAGGCATCGCGTGCCTCGGTCGCCTTGCCCTGCGTGGTGAGCGCGCGGCCCAGCAGCTGCCAGCCTTCGGCGGCCTGCGGATCGCGCTGCAGCTCGTCCTTCAGGCGAGTCACGGCGGCATCCAGGGTGACTGGTGCCTGCGCGGCCTGCGGATCGAGCCCCTGCGGCGTGCCGACGATGCGGTACAGCGCGAAGGTGCACACGCCCAGCGCGGCCAATAGGCCGAACGCCGTCAGCGGCGTGCGACGCCAGAGCGGCCACAGCGCGCCACCAAGGACCAGCACGCCAATCACCACCGCCGCGATCACGAATTGCGCCATCACCATTCCTGCCCGTCGTCGGCGCTGGGCACCGCCTGCGCGCCACGCCGCCGCACCACGCGGATCACGATCAACGCGCCGCCCAGCAGCAGCAGCGCCGGGCCGAACCACAGCAGCCAGGTGTCGCGTTCGACCTGCGGGCGGTACAGCACGAACTCACCATAGCGCGCGACCAGATACGCCTTGATCTGCGCATCGGTCTGGCCCGACTGCATCAGCTGCAGGATTTCGCGGCGCAGGTCGTGGGCGATCTGCGCGTTTGAATCGGCCAGCGACTGGTTCTGGCACATCACGCAGCGCAGCTCATGGGTCAGCGCGTTGAAGCGCGTTTCCTCGGCCGCATCGCGGAAATTCAGCGGGTTCGGATCACTGACCTGGGCCAAGGCATGGTGCGAGACCAGCAGGACGAAGGTGAAAAACAGGGCGCGGCACCAGGCGCGCACGCACCGCCCGTGTAGAGCGGAGCTTGCTCCGCCGCCTTTCGCGGCCAGCGATGGAGGCAAGGGCAGTGTTCCAGGCAAGGGCAGTGCTCCAGACAAGACAGGCACTCCAGTCGAGAGCAGCGGAGCAAGCTCCGCTCTACAGGGGGCGCTGGCGATCTGATTCATCATGCTGCGCCGCCGCTCTTCGCTTGCGCACGCCGCGCGGGTAGAGCGGAGCGTGC
>JBIIHJ010000169.1:0-8120 GCA_044235875.1 Pseudoxanthomonas sp. | reverse complement strand
AGGACTGGAAGACGCGCGTGCAGCGCGCCGCGCAACAGCTGGAAAAGAAACATGGCCGTTGAGCTGGACCTGGACATCGCAGGCGAACCGATGCGCGCCCTGGGCGACCGCGCCCTGTACTGGCCCGCGCGCAGGCGCCTGCTGATCGCCGACCTGCACCTGGGCAAGGGCGACGTGTTTCGCCGCGCCGGGATCTCGCTGCCCAGCGGCGGCACTTCGCATGACCTGGCACGCCTGGCCGCGTTGCTGGAGCACACCGACGCGCAGGAGCTGTGGATCCTCGGCGATGTCCTGCATGGCCCGGCGCCGCAATCGAGCTGGCGCCGGCGCGTGGACGAATGGCGACGCCGCCACCACCAGGTGCGCGTGGCGGCGCTGGCCGGCAATCACGACCGGGCGTTGGCGGCCGCGACCGACCTGGGTTTCGAACTGCTGCCCGACAGCGTGGACGATGGCCCCTTCCAGCTGCGCCATGATCCGCATCCGCACGAGGCACTGCACGTGCTCTGTGGCCATCTGCATCCGGTGTTCAAGACGCCGGGCACCACCCAGCGCTGGCCGGCCTTCCTGCTGCGCGAACGGATGACGGTGCTGCCGGCGTTCTCGCAGTTTACCGCCGGTGTCGAGCCGGACCTGGCCACTGGCGAGCAGCTGATCGTCTGTGTCGAAGGCGATGCCATCGCCCTGCCTGCGGCCTAGGGCGCTTCGGCCACGCCCAAGGTGGGCAACGGCGCGGCGATGGCCGTCGCGCCCGCCAAGGCTCCAAGAAAGTCCGGCGATAAGGTCAAGCGACCGAACAGGCCACGCTGGGTGCCGCTGAGCACGCGCAGCATGTGGCCGCGCCCGCCCGGCATCCGGCCCAGCGGCAGGAACGCGGCATCGCGCAGAGCGGCCACGCGATCGCGGTTGGACTGGAACAGCGGCGTCAGCCACCGACTCCAGAACTGGTAGATCGCCACATGCGCCTGGCGCTGGTGCTGGTAGCGCGCCAGTGCAGCAGGCAAGGCGTCTTCGGCACGCAGCGCATCGCGCAGGGCGGCCGCATCCATCAGCGCCATGTTGACGCCCTGCCCGAGCTGCGGGCTCATCGCGTGGGCCGCATCGCCCATCAGCAGCAACCGATCGCGATGCCAGGTATGGACCACCGCATCGCGATAGCCGGCGCGGGCCAGCTGGGTGCAGCCGCTCAGGTGATGCAGGCGCGCCTCCACCTGCGGCCACATCGCCGCGACTTCGGCGCGCCAGGCTGGCATGCCCGCCTGTTCCCATACGGCAAACCCATCGGCCGGCAGGCTCCAGAAAAAGCTCAGCCTTGGTGTGTCATCACCAGGACGCGTGCCCACCGGCAGCATCCCGATCATCTTGCGCGCCGCCACGTAGCGCTGACGCAGTTCGTGTTGCCAGGGCCAGTCGTCCTGCGGCACCAGGCACCACAGGGCGCCCCATGGATACGCAGCCTCCGAGCGCACGCCCTGGGTATGTCGACGCAGGGCCGAGCCGGCGCCATCGGCGGCGATCACCAGGTCGAACGGACCATGCCAGGTGCCCGATGCATCGCGCACGCGTCGGGTGTCTTCGCTGATTTCGGTGATGCGCGTGCCGCAGTGCACGCCACCGAAGCCGCTCCAGGCCTGCGCCAGCAGCGAGAACAGCGCCCCACGCTGCATGCCCAACCCATACAACTGCCGATCCAGGTCTGCATAGCGCATGTCCATCACCGAGCGACCGGCTGGCGTTTCGCCAAACAACCGATCGATCCGGCGACCGTGGGCCAGCGCCTGTGGCAACAGGCCCATCTCCCACAGCACCTGCAGACCGGTAGGCTGCAGCAGGAAGCCTGCGCCGACCGGCCCCAGCACCGGCGCCTGTTCGAACACGTGGACCTGATGCCCATCGGCGGCCAGCAATGCCGCAGCCGTCTGGCCCGCAGTGCCGTACCCCACGATGGCGATGGTGTGCCCTGTCCCTGGCATGTCGCGATTCCCTGAGTCCTGTTGGCACATGGTCGCATGTGCCTCCGGGTCCAGGCGATCAGGCCACGTAGATGGTCTTGATGTTGGTGAACTCGTGCATGCCGTGGTTGGCCAGTTCGCGGCCATAGCCCGAGCGCTTGCTGCCGCCGAACGGCAACCGAACGTCACTCTTGACGATGGCGTTGACGAAGGCCGCGCCGCACTGCAGCTGCTGGGCCACGCGCTCGCCACGCTTGGCATCGCCGGTCCATACGCTGCCACCGAGGCCAAAGGTCGTGTCGTTGGCCACGCGCACCGCCTCGGCCTCGTCCTTGACCCGCAGGATGCTGGCCACCGGGCCGAACAGCTCTTCCTCGTAGGCGGCCATGCCCGGCCGCACGCCATCCAGGATGGTGGCCGGGTATTCGGCATACCCGTCACCTGGCTTGCCACCCAGCAGCACCCTGGCGCCGTTGGCCACACTGCTGGCGACTTGGTGGTGCAGCTCGTCGCGCAGGTCCTGGCGGGCCATCGGTGCCAGCGTGGTGGCCGCATCGTTGGGATCGCCGGTCTGCAGCTTGGCGGCGGCTTCCACGAAGCGCTGCACGAAGGCCTCGGCGATCGCATCGACCACGATGAAGCGCTTGGCCGCGATGCAGGTCTGGCCGGCGTTGTCGAAGCGGCCCTTCACCGCCGCTGCCACGGTCTTGTCCAGGTCCGCGTCGTCCAGCACCACGAAGGCGTCGCTGCCGCCCAGTTCCATCACGCACTTCTTGAGCACGCTGCCGGCGGTGGCGGCGATGGACTTGCCTGCGCGCTCGGAGCCGGTCAACGTGATCGCGGCCACGCGCGGATCCTTGATGACCTCGGCAGCCTGGTCGTTGTCGATGTGCAGCACGCCGAACACACCCTCGGGCACGCCGCCTTCGCGCAGCGCATCGGCGATCGCATCGGCGCAGCGCGGCACGTTGGTCGCGTGCTTGAGCAGCACGGTATTGCCCACCATCAGGGTCGGCGCCAGGAAGCGGAACACCTGCCAGATCGGGAAATTCCACGGCATCACCGCCAATACGCACCCAATCGGTTCATAGCGCACGTAGCTGGACTGCGCCTCGGTCTTGATCGCCTCATGCTGCAGGTACTGAGCCGCGTTGTCGGCGTAGTAATCGCAGGCGTCTGCACACTTGTCGACTTCGGCCAGCGCCTCCCGCTTGAGCTTGCCCATCTCCGCGGTCATCAGCTGCTGGATGGCATCGCGTCGCGCGCGCAATGCAGCACCGACGTTGCGCAGCACCGCCGCACGCGCGTCGAGCGAGCGCTGCGCCCATTCTGGAAACGCGGCCTGGGCCGCATGCAGCGCGGCTTCGACGGTGTTGGCGCCCATCAGCTCCTGGCGGTGTTCGACCTGGCCGGTGGCGGGGTTGGGAATCTCGGTGATCATGGAGGCACTCCTTCAATACAGGCGCCTATGGTCCCGCCGATGGCGTTACTGGGTCGTGCGTGCGGTTGCCGCGATTCCTGCAAGGGTGGTTCAGCGAGCTGAAGCGTCCCGCTGGGCGGCACCCGGCACCGGCGCATCCTGCCAGCCCAGGCCCAGGCTCTTTTGCAGGGCCACGTAATCCACCACCAGTTGCACCTGCGCCTGCACGGCGCTGTCGGCCGCCGACTTCTGCTGGCGCTGCACGTCGAGCAGGTCGATCAGCGAGGACGCACCGGCCTGCCAGCGCTGCTGCATCAGGGTCGAAGCGCGATCGGCCGAAGACTGCGCCTGCTGCGCCACCACCAGCTGCCTGCGTGCCGAACCCAGGTTGGACAGCGCGGTGTTGGCGTCCTGCAGCGCGGCCAGGACCGCGTTTTCGTAGGCCGCCACACGCCCTTCGGTGCCGGCACGCGCCTGGGCGACCTGCGACTTGATCCGGCCGAAATCGAAGATCGACCAGCGCAGGATCGGCGAGAGCACCGTGGCGGCCGAATCGGCGCCCAGATCACCGGGCGAGGTGCCGACCGACACATAGCTGCCCATCAGCGTGACCTGCGGGAAGTAGCCTGACAGCGCCTCACCGATCTGTGCGTTGGAGCCGGCCAGCTCGCGCTCGGCCTGGCGGATGTCGGGACGACGACGGACCAGCGCGGCCGGATCGTCGACCTTGATCTGCGCCGGCAGGGTCGGCAGCGGTTCGATCTTCGCCAGCCTGGCATCCAGTGCGCCGGGCACCTGCCCGACCATCAGCGCGAGCTGATCCAGCGCTTCATCGCGCCGGGCCTGCAGCGGCAGCAACATCGCCTGCTGTTGCTGCAGCTGGCCGCGCACGCGCTCGACCTGCAGGTCCGAGGCGGCGCCGCGACTGCGACGCTGCGCGGTCAGGTCCACGGTCTGCTGCGCGGTGGCTACGTTGTCCTGGCCGATCTGGATCCGTGCCTGCAGGCCGCGGTAGTTGGCGTAGACCTGGCCGATCTCGGCCGCCAGCCGCACCTGCGCGTCGGCCAACTGTGCCTGCGCTGCTTCGGCCTGCGCAGCGGCGCCTTCCAGCGCGCGGCGGCGGCGGCCGAAGAAATCCAGTTCCCAGCTGGCGTCGAAGCCGGCCAGGTAGAGATCGCTGTCCAGGTCCAGGTCCTGGGTGGCCTGGCCGATGGCCGTGCCGGTGGCCGGATCGGTCGCCCGGGCGATGCCTTCGGCCGCATCGCGGATGCCGTCCTTGACCGAATCGGGTGCTTCCACGCGCGCATAGGCGCCCAGGGCGCCGACCTGCGGCAGGCGCTCGGCACGGCGCTGCGCGGCCAGTCCACGGGCCGCGCGCACGCGCGCATCGGCGGCGCGCAGGTTGGGGCTGTGGGACAGCGCGGTGTCGATCAGCCAGGTCAGCTGCGGGTCGTTCAACGCCAGCCACCATTGGCTGGGCGGCAGCGCATCGACCACGCCCGCGCCGGCGGCGCGGTGCAGCTGCGGTGCATTCACCGCCTCGGGAGCCACATCGGGCCGCACATAGTCCGGGCCCAGCACGCAGCCGGCCAGCAGCAGCGGAACCAACGCGGCCAGCGCAGCGCGCGCGCGGCGCGGGGAATCAATGCATCGCAAGGTGCGCCCCTTTCGGCAAAGGCTTGAGCAGGAAGGCCAGCGGCAGCGAACAGGCCACGATCACCCCGAAGATCCAGAACAGGTCGTTGTAGGTCATCACCAGCGCCTGCAACTGGGTCATCTGCGCGAACGCGCCCAGCGCCTGCATTGCCGCATCGGCACCGCTGCCCTGCAGCGCGCCGGTGAGCTGGTGCATGTAGTCCTGGCCCATCGCCGAGTTGGCGGTGGTGGAACTGCCCAGCACCTGGGTGTGATAGGTCAGGCGCCGGTCCTGGAAGGTGGAGATCAGGGCCAGACCGATCGACCCGCCCAGGTTGCGCGCCGCGTTGAACAGGCCCGAGGCATCGCCGGCCAGCTCCTGCGGCACCGAGCTGATCGCCGCCTGGTTGAGCGACATCATCGCCAGCGCCAGGCCGCAGCCCTGCAGCAGCTGACCGGCGACAAAGCCGCTGCCGACACTGTCGGAAGTCAGGTCGATATTGATGAAGCACGCCGCGCCAAAACACAGCAGGCCCCCGATCACCAGCACGCGCACGTCCACCGTCTCCAGCAGCTTGGGCATGAACGGCATCAGGACCACGGTCGGCACCCCGCCCAGCAGCAGCACGTAGCCAGACTGTTCGGTGTTGTAGCCGGAGACCATCGCCAGGAACTGCGGGATCATGTACATCACGCCGAACAGGATCATGCCCACGGCGAGCATCATCAGGAACACCGCGCCGAAGCTGCGGTTGAGCAGCACCTTGAGCTGGATCACCGGTTCGCGGCTGAAGAACTGCGAGAGCAGCAATGCGGCAAATCCAACGGCCGCCAACGCCGACAGCCACAGGATGAATTCCGACTCGAACCAGCGCTCGCGCTGGCCCTCTTCCAGTACCACGGTCAAGCCGCCAAGCCCGGCGGTGAGGCCGAAGATGCCCAGCCAGTCCGCGTCCAGTAGCCCGGCCCAGTTGGCCTTCTCGTGGTGCAGGCCCAGCAGCAGCAGCGCCAGCAGGCCGATGCACACCGGCACGTTGAGGAAGAACGCGTAATGCCAGCTGACGTTTTCGGTCAGCCAGCCGCCGAGCAGCGGGCCAATGACCGGCCCCATGATCACGGTCATGCCGAACAACGCCGTGCCCATGGTCTGCTGCGCCGGCGGCAGGCGCGTGGCCACGATGGTCAGCGCGGTGGGAATCAGCGCACCGCCGGCAAAGCCCTGGCCGATGCGGCCGATGATCATCATCGGCAACGACGAGGACAGCCCGCACATCACCGAGAACGCGGTGAACATCACCGCGCAGATCACCAGGAAGTTGCGCAGGCCCAGGGTCCGCACGAACCAGCCGGTCAGCGGGATCATGATGATTTCGCTGACCAGGTACGCAGTGGAGATCCACGTGCCTTCGGTGCCGCTGGCGCCGACTTCGCCCTGGATGGTCGGCAGCGCGGCATTGACGATGGAGATGTCCAGCGTGGCCATGAACGAGCCGATCGTGCCGGCGGCCACGGCCAGCCACGCGCCGGCATCGGCCTTCTGCGCCGTGCCGGACTTGGCGTTGCCGTTCGCGCTGGCGCCAGCGGCGCTCACGGGCGCGCGGCGTCCTGGCGGTCGGCCTCGTCCTGGGTCTTGTCCTTGGCGTCCTTGGCCGAGCGCGTATCGACCGTCGCGTTCACCGACATGCCAGGCACCAGCACCTTGCGCGCCTCGGCGCCGGCATCGACCCGGATCCGTACCGGCACGCGCTGGACGACCTTGGTGAAGTTGCCCGTGGCGTTTTCCGGGGGCAGCAGCGCGAACTGCGAGCCAGTGCCCGGCGACAGGCTTTCGACATGGCCGTGCAGGGTCACGCCCGACAGGGCATCGACTTCGATCTCCACCGGCTGGCCTTCGCGCATCAGGCCGACCTGGGTTTCCTTGAAGTTGGCAGTCAGGTACAGCGCATCGACCGGGACGATGGTCATCGTGCGCGTGCCGGCGCTGAGGAACTGGCCGACCTGCACGGTCTTGTCGCCCAGGCGGCCAGCGATGGCCGCTTTCAGGTGGGTGTCTTCCATCGCCACCTGGGCCTGGTCGACATTGGCCTGCGCCTGCTTGAGCCCGGCCTGGGCCTGCTCCAGCTGCGCCTCGCCGGCGGCGATCTGGCTCTGGGCGCCGTTGACCTGGGCCAGCGCCGCGTCGTACTGCGCCTTGGCCTGATCACGCTGCTGATGCAGCTGTTCCTGGTGTTCGTGTGTATCGGCGCCCGAGGCGGCGAGCGGCGCGAAGCGGGCCACTTCGGCATTGGCGAACTTCAACTGCGCCGCGGCCGAACTGACCTGGGTGCGCGACTGCGCCAGCTGCGCGCGATTGCCTTCCACGCCGGCCTGCGCAGCCACGATGTCGGCCTGGCGTACGGCCACCGCGGCCTGGGCCTGCTCTAGCTGCGCGCGATAGGTGCGGTCATCGATCTGCAGCAGCGGCTGGCCGGCCTTCACCCAGGCGTGGTCGCTGACGTACACCGCGGTGACATAGCCATTGACCCGCGGTGCAACGGCGACCGAATCGGCCTGCAGGTAGGCGTCGTTGGTTTCCTGCAGATAGCGCCCGACCAGCAGGTGGTAGACCAGCCATGCCAGCAGCAGGAACACGGCCAGCACGCCGACCACGATCAGGGTCCATTTCACCTTCGGGTTCTTCAGCGGCGAAGGCTTCTTGGGTTCGTCCTGTTCGCCGCCCCGCCCGTCCGGCTTGTCCTGGCCCTTGTCCTGTTCGCGTGCGTCTTGGTTGCGGCGGTCTTCGTCGTCGTGCTGGCTCAAGGCGGCAGGTCCTGCGCGGTAGGGGGTTGTCCACGGACCCGACCTGTTCCAGGCATCGGGTTGCCGATGCGCTGCCCTCGGGGGACCTTGCGCACAAGCCGCCGGATGCTAGATCACGATGGCCTCACGGCGCCGTGAAAGTGGAACCCGTAGTCCCACTTCGTGTCAATCGTTGTCCTGCAGGGCCAACTGCATGTCCAGCTTGCGGCGCTTCTCGCTGCGGTACATCAGCCACCAGCCAATGAAGGCGCAGACCGAGACGATCACGATCATCAGGGTGGCCAGCGCGTTGATCTTGGGGCTCAGGCCAAGCC
>JBIIHJ010000168.1:0-8153 GCA_044235875.1 Pseudoxanthomonas sp. | reverse complement strand
CTATCCGCTGGCTTTGTTTTCTCGCTTCATGGCCGGCGTTGCCGCAGGCCTGGCCTGGGGCATTCTGGCGGGATATGCCCGTCGCTTGGCGCCGGTACACCTCCAAGGCAAGGCACTGGCGATCGCGATGGTGGGCACGCCGATTGCGTTGTCGCTCGGTACCCCCGCGGGGACCTGGCTTGGCGCGTGGGTGGGTTGGCGCATTTCCTTTGGCGTGATGTCGGCCTTGGCCCTGCTGCTGGTGGCCTGGATTCTGCTCGCCGTTCCGGACCTGCCGGGCCAGCCTGCCGGCAAGCGCCTGCCGCTGATGCAGGTCCTCAAGCTTCGCGGGGTGGTGCCGGTCTTGCTGGTCATCATGATCTGGATGCTGGGCCACAACACGCTCTACACCTACGTGGCGCCTTATCTGTCCGCACACGGTCTGCAGTCAAGCGTGGATCGCATCCTGCTGACCTTCGGCCTCACTGCGCTGCTGGGCATCTGGATCATTGGTGTCACCGTGGATCGCTGGCTCCGTGGCCTGGTTCTCCTATCCCTGGCAGGCTTTGCGCTTGCAGCAGTTTTGCTGGCCAACGCCGGGGTGCTGCCGGTGACGGTGTATCTGGGCGTTGCGCTTTGGGGGCTCAGCTTCGGCGGTGCCGCAACGCTGTTGCAGACCGCCGCCGCAGATAGCGCCGGACCGCATGTGGACGTGGTGCAGGCCATGGTGACTACGTCATGGAACATTGCGATCGCGTTGGGTGGTTTGACCGGGGGCATCTTGTTGCAGTCCTATGGCGCCAACGCATCACCCTGGGCGATGGCGCTCCTTTCAGTGGTTGGATTCAGCCTGGCAGCATGGGCGACGCATGGCTTCCGGCCCGGCAGTAGGATCGGGCACTGAGGCTACTGGAATATCGCCACGGCAGCGTACTTACGCGCTGCCGTGGCCCTTTATCAAGCTCTGTGTTCTTGGTGTAATCAGCGCGCCGCTAGCCAGCGGAAAGTCGTGCGAGTAGCTCAGCTTCATCGACGAGCCCGGCGCGGTGGGCAGCTGGTGCCGGCTAGGCTGGAAATGGTCTCCAGCGTGCGCGGGTTGCGGGCATTGTCGAACTCAGTGAAGCGCGCGCGCTGCAGGTCAAAAAGCCGCTGATGATCGTTGGCCATCGGCACCCAATCGCTTTCCAGCCCGATGCCGCAGATCCGCGAGGCGCCGACATTGGCGGTCTCCAGCGTGCTGCTGGAATCGTCACCAGGTACTGGAACACCTGCATATCCTGATAGTCGCTGTAGAAGCCGGCCGTCAAATTTTTGAAGTCGCGTAGATACTGCTCCACGCGCTCTAAGCCAATTACACCATGCCTCCACTGGCATGGATCACCTGCCCATGGATCCATCGCAATGGCCCTGCCAGGGCGAGGACGACATCGGCCACGTCATCGGGTTGGCCGATCCGGCCACGCGGCGTTGACCTAAGTATGAACTGGCGGAGCAACTCGCCATCGGGCTTGGCGAGCTCGGCACGCAGCATCTCGGTCTCTGTGGGCCCCGGGGCCACCGCGTTGACGGTGACATCGCGGCCGCGTGCTTCCATCGAAATGGTACGTGTCATTGCTTCCAGCCCGGCCTTACTGGCGACATAGGCGCTGTAGCCCGGCGCAGAACCACGTGTGCCCGCGCTGGACAGGTTGATGATGGCACCACCCTCACGAACGCGCGCCAGCGCCTGCTGATTGACTAGGAATGCACCAAGGAGATTGATACGTAAGACTGTTTCGATCTCGGCAGCGGGAAAGTCGACAAGCGGATGAGTAATCATGACTGCCGCGGCGTGGACTACAACGTCGATCCCGCCGAAGGCCACATCGGTTTTGTCAAACAAGGCGATCACGTCAGCTTGGTCGCAAACATCCACAGCGAAAGCTTTGGCGACACCACCGTCACGCTCAATCGCAGCTACGACCTCATCGGCCTCGTCCGCTGACGTGCGATACCCAATGACTACAGCATGGCCCTGCGCGGACAGTCGCTCGGCAATACGACGGCCGATGCCGCGTGAGCCACCCGTGATCAGCGCCACGCGGCGCGGAATCCCTGATGAGTTGTCCATGTATCGCTCCAAAAAAGGTAGGAGCATCATGGCGTCCGAGAATGGAACGTTGAATATTTAAACGTCCACCTTACATGTGCCATCATTCAATTATGGCGAATGATCCAATCTCCTCTGTTCTTGCCCTAATGAACGCCACAGCGGTAGCGGCCGGGGGCTTTACCGCCGCAGGTCGCTGGGCGTTGCGCTTTCCTCCACCCGAGAAGCTCAAGTTCTTCGTCATGGCACGAGGCAACAGCGTGCTGATGATCGACGGCATCTCAACGCCCTACTTGTTACAGGAAGGCGATACGTTCCTCCTCCAAGCCGGGAGGGCATTCGTGATTGGTAGCGACTGCGAGACCACACCCCGCAATGCCTTGGAGGTTTTCGATGCCAAGACTCCGGAAGTCGTTGACCTAGGCGGCAGCGAGATTCTCTTCCTGGGTGGTCACATCAATATTGATCTTGCCGGCAGCGACATGCTGATGGCCTTTCTGCCCATAACGATCCACCTACCAGCCAAGAGACCGGAGAGTCAGAAGCTGGCTTGGCTCATTGATGTATTTGTGCGCGAGCAGATCGATGCACCCATGGGCGCAGAGCAGGCTTGCGCGGCCATCGCCCAACTCATCTTTCTCGAGTTGCTCCGCGGCCACGTTACCAATTCCCCAAGCGATACCTCAGGCTGGTTGCGCTGCCTTGGCGATCCGCAACTCGTCCTTGCACTTCGGGTGATTCACGCCGAACCAGAAGTCGATTGGAGTGTGGAGCAGCTCGCACGCCAGGCCGGAATGTCACGAACCGCTTTTGCGGTTCGCTTCAAGGCAGTGATGGGCATGGCACCGCTTGCTTATCTCACAGAATGGCGGATGCAGTTGGCCCGGCGCGGCCTGGCAATCGGTGTGCCCATCGCGACACTTGCACTCACCGTGGGCTACGCGTCCGAAGCGGCATTCAGCACTGCATTCAAACGGGTTACGGGGATCGCGCCCATGTTCTATCGGCGCATTGCACTGAACGCAGAAAAAAGAAAAGAGGACGGTTGAGCATTCGTTGTGTGATCAATGCGGGCTATCGTCATCCGCCAAGCCTCACGGATATTTCCAATGATCACCCCTCAAGTACCGATCGAATCCGGCTTCTCTGCTGCTACTACCACCGCGCATGTCATTCGAGGAATTGATCTTGTCGGATATGTTGCGATCGTGACCGGTGGCTATTCTGGGATCGGAATCGAGACGGTACGTGCCCTGCTTTCCGCAGGCGCCCGTGTGATCGTGTCTGCGCGCGATGTCGACCGCGCGTCCGCAGCCCTCTCGACTATTGGTGCTGCGGAGATCTGGCCGATGGATCTGTTACATCCTGCATCGATCGATGCGTTTGCAACCCGCTTTCTTGATACCGGCTTGCCGCTCGACATTCTGATCAATAGCGCTGGAATCATGGCGGTGCCCTCGCTGGAACGGGATGCGCGCGGTCACGAGATTCAGTTCGCGACCAACCATCTCGGGCATTTTCAGCTGGTACAGCGCCTGCTCCCGGCGCTGCGGGCAGCCGGCCAAGCGCGCGTGATATCAGTCTCGTCCTTTGGGCACCGTTACTCGCCGGTCCACTTTGACGATATAGATTACTTAAGCCGGGCCTATGACCCATGGCTTGGCTACGGCCAGTCAAAAACCGCCAACATCTTGCTCGCTGTAGAACTAGACGCTCGCGAGAAAGGCAATGGAATCCGCGCTTTTTCGTTGCACCCGGGATCGATTGCGGGCACTGGGCTTGAAAGACATATACCGCGGCAGCTGTTGATCGATCATGGTCTCATTGACGCTGCTGGTAAGCCGATTCGCGATCCCGCTCGCAACATGAAATCAGTTGAGCAGGGAGCCGCAACTAGCGTCTGGTGCGCGGTTAGTCGACAACTTGACGGTATGGGCGGTGTCTACTGCGAGAACTGCGACATCGCAGCAATGTCGGAAGCCGGTCCGGCTGCAACAACGATAGCGGACGCGGCCCGTCTGGGTGGCGTTAGATCGTACGCAATCGATCCTGAGGCTGCGCAACGGCTCTGGACCCTGAGCAATAAACTGATCAGTTGATCGTAGCTTCAGGCGTATTGGTCTTGACCTTCTGGGCCTAGTAGCTCAGTGCGTAGAGTTTCACGCCTCGCTCGGTGAAGCCGTCCAAGGATATTGCGCTGCATCGAAGCAACCGTAGGGTATTGCTGGATGCCCTTGGAACGCAGGATGTAACCTATCGGGATCGAACCAAACCACTGCTTGCTATCCTGATTGCCGACCCTGCGGTGTCGGTGACACTGCGGACCGAGTCCAGCGACAACCACTGATAGCCAGCAGCGAGCCGATGAAGAACGCCTCGGTCTGCTGATAGCTAGCCTAGACCGCTGCCGAGAAGCTATCGACCTTGGAACTGCTGGCATCATTGTCAACGTCGGTGTCATCGCGGCCATAGCTCATGCCGGCACCGATGATCAGGTCATCGAAAAACAGCTTATCGACCTCCCTGCTCGAGCCGGAGGTCGTGAAATCGATGCCGGTATCCCCGCCCGTCGAACTGGCCTGCCGACGTTGACCGTTCAGCCAGTCCACACCGAGGCGCCGCCCGACAGTAGTCCTGCTTTGTTACCGCTCAGGGTCCACCATCTTCAGTATGGCTAGCAAATTGCTGCTGGTGGCGCTCAGATACTGGATGGCCGAAGGACCGTGGTCACGATCGACGAATCGCGTCGTGATTAGCCCGATCGAGGGTGCCTGGATCTAGCGTTTCCGGAACATCCGCATTCCTCTTTTCAAACTTGGCAGCTCCCGGCCACTTGCGGACATCGACGCCTGAGTTAAGTCGAGCTGAGAAGCATGGTGGTTTGCACAAATTGTCATGCAGCATCACTAAGATTCGCCACGTGCTGCTTCTACACGAGCCCAAACCGCTGGGGTGCTGCTTTCCCAAACGCCGCCCAACAGACGCCGGAAAGCGGAATCTCTAAGTGCCTGATGCTCGATGCGTTCAATGAATGCTGGCCCGTCTCGCTCAATCAGGTCTTCGAGCGCACCTGCTGCCAAGGTTCCAAGAACCTCTTCGGATGGCTTGCGCGATAGGATTTCCAATATGGTGAGCCAGCAATCCTCTGGACTAGGCCCACCACCGGGTGTGAGCATGAACCATTCCGTCGCCCAAAACAGCGGGTGATCGTCCTGGTGATTATCGTGATCCTCTTGGAATGCGATATAGGCGCTTGCCCACTCTTCGATCTGCTGCTGGTTCACGGCTTGCTTCCTAGCGCTGAAGCTAGCGGCACTAGGTTTTCGTGCACGCTTGGATGACCGATTGACGAAATTTATTCGCTCAACCTGATCTTAAGACGCGCCTCTTGGTCTAACAAGGCGCAGCCCGCCAGGAATACAGAGTTTTTCAGGGCGTTTCTCTTTCAGCATGTCCGCTGTGGGTCGGTAGCAGCCGCCTTGATGTTTTCAGGGCGGGGCTACCCAGCTGGCCACCCGTTATGGGGCTGTCATTCGCTGGGTCGCGGAAAGGACGCCAACTAAGGTGAAGAGAAGGTCAGGCCGTGTGTCGAATTCCGGCATGTCCGCTCGTCGTGAAGGCAAAGGTTGGCAATGGACATTGCCTGCCTGAGCGATCCTGCCCATCCTGGCGCCGGAGGCAGGCGAGGAGCAGGCAGTGCGCGAGTTGAAGCTGGCCATGTCCATGACGCTTGACGGGTTCGTCAGCGGACCCAGCGGCGAGATCCAGTGGGTCTTCGGTGGCGATCAGGCCGCTATCGACTGGAAGGTGGAGATGCTGGGCAGTGCGGGTCTGCATGCCATGGGCAGCGGCGCTTTCCAGGCCATGGCGCCATTCTGTCCAAGCGCCACCACGGTGTTCGCGCCGGTGATGAACCAGATTCCCAAGGCGGTGTTTTCAAGGCAGGACCCGGCCGTCATCAAGGCCGGCGTGGTCCAGGCGCTCGCGACGGCCCGGGCCGAGGGCACCGCGCTGCACCCGGACGCGGTCAGCTGGGCGCAGGCCTATGTGGCCGGTGGCGATCTGGCCGAGGAAGTCGCCCGGCTCAAGGGCCAGGACGGCAAGCCGATCATCGTCCACGGTGGCGCGACCTTCGTCCGCAGCCTGATCACCCACAACCTGGTGGACGAATACGTCCTGGGCGTTTATCCCATCGTGCTGGGGCAGGGCGTGTCGATCTTTTCAGACCTGCCGGCGCCGCGGCCGCTCACGCTGGTGAGCAGCAAGACGTTTCCAAGCGGTTTCATGGCACAGGTGTATCGGCCCAGGTGATCGCCGCGCTGCGTCGGTCTTGGATGACGCCATCCCCGCACGGGCGGAAGATGGCGCCTCACCGCGTCACTGGAATGCAGCGCGTCACTTCTGTGCGGGCTGCACGCCGCCGCGTGCGGCGACGTACTCGGTCCACAGCGCGGCGACATCCTTGCCAGCGAGCTGGTTCCACAGCCGCGAGCTGTACTTGCCGGTCCGCAGGGCAGCGTCCATCTGCTTGACCAGGCCAGGATGTTGGGCCTCGCTCCATTTCAGGAACGCGCCGCTGATGCGATACCCCGAATCGTAGTTTTGCTTCTCTTTGACGTCGGTCGGCAGCTTCCAGCCGCTGGCGGCGTTGTCGATGCCGTACTTGTCGCGTGCGTAGTCGGCGATGCCTTCCACCAGCCAGGTCGGCGCCTTGTCGTTGCCGTAGTCCGGATAGCCCTGGACGATGTGCATCGCCTCGTGGCTGACCAGGTCGGTGTCGCCTGGATGCTTGACCAGCCACGCCGGATTGATCGTCATCTTGGCCCAGTCGTCGCTACCGACATAGGCGATGCCGTCGTAGGACGGATCGATGGTGATGATCGCCTTGGTCGGCGCGGCGGTGTTGAAGTCGGCGCGCTCACGCGCATAGGCGTGGAAGAAGGTCTTGAGGATCTTCTCCTGCATCGGCACATCCAGCGCGCCGCTGGCATCGCGGTAGGTGATGGTGACGCCATCCTGGGTGCGGGTGAGGTCTTCGCGCGCCTGCGCGGCGAGCGGAAGCAGCAGCGCGGTGGCCAGCAGGGACGTTGAGAGCGGGCGGAACATACGGGTCATCAGGACGCCTTACTTGAGCGGGGGTGATTGGGTTGCCGATGGCCTGAGGGGCACCGGCGTGTGCGGTGTCAGCAGCTCCACTTCGGCCAGCTGCATGCGCCCCGGCGCGGTGAAGCGGATCCGGTAGGCGTCGAAGCTGCCGGGCTTGGCGATGCGGAACGGCCGGGTCTGCAGGCTCCACTGGAAGTCCTCGCCGGTGCGCGTATCAAGCGTCTTCCACGCGCCGGTGCCGCTGCGCGCTTCCAGCGTCCAGGCAGCGCCCCGGATCGGGCGCTCGCTGCTGGTGAGCGTGTAGAACGTCGGCTGCGCGCCCTTGGCCAGCGTGATGTCGATGTCGACCTGCTTGCCCGTGAGCGGCACGGCCGTGCGCGCGTCGTCGTCGATCAACGCACTGCCGCTGCGATCGCCGGACACGGTGATGCGCGCGGTACGATCGATCACATCGGTCAATGTGGTCGGCGCCTGGCCCGCCGGCGTCAGCGACGGCGGGGCATCGTCGACGCGTGCGCCCCATTTGGATGGCTGCGGCCCCATCACGAAGTCCAGGGTCGCGCCGTTGGCCAGCAGCTGGTGCGGGATCCAGGTCTTGGTCCACGGCTTGCCGTTGACCTTGAGCGACTGCACGTAGACGTTCTCGCTCGAATTGTTGGTCGCCCGCACGATCAGCTGCTTGCCGCCGGGCAGGGCCAGCGTGGACTGCTTGAACAGCGGCGAGCCGATCACGTAATCCGGCGAGCCCATGCGCAGCGGATACAAGCCCATCGAAGCCAGCAAGTACCAGGCCGACATCTCGCCGTTGTCCTCATCGCCCGGATAGCCCTGGCCGATCTCGCTGCCCAGATACAGGCGCGACAGGATCTGCCGGGTCAGTGCCTGGGTCTTCCATGGCTGGCCGGCATACAGATACATCCAGGCGATGTGGTGCGCGGT
Organism: Pseudoxanthomonas sp.; assembly: GCA_044235875.1. Taxonomy (GTDB): domain Bacteria; phylum Pseudomonadota; class Gammaproteobacteria; order Xanthomonadales; family Xanthomonadaceae; genus Pseudoxanthomonas_A. The sequence continues at coordinate 40 of JBIIHJ010000168.1, read as the reverse complement.
CTGGTTGCTGTGCGCGTACATGCCCAGGCGCACGTCGCGC